>JAIQGF010000005.1 GCA_020072845.1 Terriglobia bacterium | reverse complement strand
GAGGATTAGGCTCCCCGCACATCACACGACCCTGTGACCCACGTCCTGCGGGTGGGGTCGGCCTATACTGTTTCCAGATCGGACCGCCCGGAGGAAACCGCCATGGCCGACGCCCAGCCCGCCGTCTATAATTCGCACGCCATGAACCTGGAACAAAAGCTGGAAGAGCTGAAGAAACGCGATCACCTCGCCGAGCAGGGTGGAGGCGAGGCGCGCCGCGCCAAGATGCGCAAGGAAGGCAAGATGACGGCGCGCGAGCGCATCGCCTTCCTGCTCGACGAGGGCACGTTCGAGGAAACCGACAAGCTGGTCACCCACCAGTGCTACGACTTCAACATGCAGGAGCAGAAGTATTACGGCGACGGCTTCGTCACCGGGTACGGCCGAATCGAGGGCCGGCTGGTCTTCGTCTTCGCGCAGGACTTCACCGTTTTCGGCGGCTCGCTCTCGCTGGCCAACGCCACCAAGATCGTCAAGGTCATGGACCAGGCGATGCGCGTGGGCGCGCCGGTGATTGGGCTGAACGACTCCGGCGGCGCGCGCATCCAGGAAGGCGTCATGTCGCTGGCCGGTTACGCCGACATTTTCCTGCGCAACACGCTGGCCAGCGGGGTGGTGCCGCAGATCTCCGCCATCATGGGGCCGTGCGCCGGCGGCGCCGTGTACTCGCCCGCCATCACCGACTTCACGCTCATGGTGGACAAGACGTCGTACATGTTCATCACCGGGCCCGACGTCATCAAGACGGTGACGCAGGAGGAAGTCAGCAAGGAAGAACTCGGCGGCGCCATGACGCACAACGCCAAATCCGGCGTGGCGCATTTCATGGCGCACGACGACGCCGAATGCCTGAGCATGGTCCGCGAACTGCTCAGCTTCGTTCCCTCCAACAACCTGGAAGACCCGCCGCGCCGCGACTGCACCGACCCGGCGGACCGCGCCGAAGCCGCGCTCGACAAGCTTGTCCCCGCCGAGTCGAACAAGCCTTACGACATCAAGGACGCGATCACCGCAGTGATTGACGACGGCTACTTCTTCGAAGTGCAGGAGCACTACGCCAAGAACATCGTCATCGGCTTCGCGCGCCTGAACGGGCGGCCGGTGGGCGTGGTGGCGAACCAACCGGCGTTCCTCGCCGGCGTGCTCGACATCGCCAGCTCCATCAAGGGCGCGCGCTTCGTGCGCTTCTGCGACTGCTTCAACATCCCGCTGATTACGTTTGAAGACGTGCCCGGATTTCTGCCCGGGGTGAACCAGGAGCACGGCGGCATCATCGTGCACGGGGCCAAGCTGCTCTACGCGTTCGCCGAAGCCACGGTGCCGAAGATCACGGTGATCACGCGCAAGGCGTATGGCGGGGCGTATTGCGTCATGGCCAGCAAGCACATCCGCGCCGACGTCAACTACGCCTGGCCGACGGCGGAAATCGCCGTCATGGGACCGGAGGGCGCGGTGGACATTGTCTACAAGCGCGAACTGGACAAGGCGAATGACCGCACGGCTGCGCGCCAGGGGAAGATTGACGAGTTCCGCGAGAAATATTCCAACCCGTACGTGGCGGCCGAACGCGGATACATTGACGCCGTCATCCAGCCACGCGAGACGCGCAAGAAGCTGATCCAGGCGCTGGAGATGTTGCAGACCAAGCGCGACAAGAACCCGCCCAAGAAGCACGGGAATATCCCGCTGTGAAGTAGGTTTTCAGGTTTTGGGTTTTAGGCGTTAGGCGAGCAGGTTGCAGCCTGGATCTAAGCCTTCAACACCAAGGGGGAAAAAATGCCAATTGCTACTTTTTCCAGTTTCACCGATGGCCTGGAGAGCGACCGAAGGAGCCGCGAACATTTCATCATCAACACCGACCTGGAAAACGACCGGCTGTGGGTTCCTTACGCGGACGGCATCTGGTTCCAACCCTGCCAGTTTAACGTTACGACTGGAGGATTCAGCCTCGTGCTCAAAGGCCTCCCCGGTTCTATGGTAGGAACTCACTACCACGTTGGAACCGTTCACGGCTACACCCTGCGTGGTTACTGGCGATACCTGGAACATGACTGGGTCGCAAAGCCTGGTACTTTCATCTACGAGCCTGCAGGCGAGGCCCACACGCTGGTGATCACCAAGGACTCGCCGGAACCGATGGTGACCCTCTTTGTGGTTGGAGGCGGCTTAATCTATCTGGACAAGGCGGTGGACGGCCGCTTTGCTGCCTACGAGGATGGATTCAGTATCCTGGAGCTGTCTCGGAAGCACTATCAGCAAGCCGGTCTGGATGTGCGCCAGCTCGACATGCTGATTCGCTAACTTCTTGGCCTAACGCCTAACGCCCAAAACCTGCCTTCCGGCTTACTCTCCGGCGACGGTCAGTCCCTCGATCCGCAGCGTGGGAGCGGCGACGGCGCCGCGAAATTCCAAGTCGCTGCCGATTTCGGCGATGTTGACCAGCATGTCTTTCAGGTTTCCGGCGACGGTGATTTCCTCGACCGGGTAGGCCAGTTCGCCGCCCGAGATCCACAGCCCCGAGGCGCCGCGCGAGAAATCACCGGTAACCAGATTGACGCCGAATCCCAGGAACTCCGTGACGTAGAGTCCCTCAGGCACTCCGGCGATGATCTCTTCGGGCGTTTTCATTCCGGGCTGGAGAAATAAGTTGCCGACGCCGATAGAGGGATTTCCGGCGAGCCCGCGCGAGGCATTGCCGGTGGTTGCGAGACCGAGTTTCTTCGCGGTGTAGGTGTTCAGCAAGTAGGACTTGAGGACGCCGTTTTCGATGACCACCGTGCGCCGCGTGGGCACGCCTTCGCTGTCGAACGGGCTGGTGCCGAAGCCGCCGCGGAGGGTGCCGTCGTCAATCACGGTGACGTTTTCGCCGGCGACGCGCTCGCCCAGCTTGCCGGCGAGAAACGACGCGCCGCGATAGATGGCGTCGCCGTTGACGGCTTCGAAAATGTGCTCGACCAGCGAACGAGCCATCTGCGGGTCGAGGATGATGGGAACTTTCGCAGTCTTCACCTTGCGCGCGCCCAGCCGCCGCAGCGTGCGTTCGGCGGCGATGCGGCCGACTTGCTCGGGGGGGTCCAGCTTTTTCAGGGTGCGCGCCACCGAATACCAGTAGTCGCGCTGCATCGAGCCGCCTTCCTGCGCCACCGGCACGGCGGAAACCGAGCAGTAGGAATTGCGGTACTCACCGACGAAGCCGTGCGAATTGGCCAGCACCTTGTGCCCGTCAGCGGCATCGAAGGAGCCGCCTTCGGAGTTGTTGATGCGCGGGTCCACCGCGAGCGCGGCTTTCTCGGCACGCCGCGCGTAGTCGATGCGCTGCTCGCCGGAGAGCGAGTAGACATCGTCAAAATAGAGATCGAGATCGCCGCCGATGGAGCCGAGCTGCCCGGGTTCGGGCAAGCCGGCGTGCGGATCCTCGGAGGTGACCTCCGCCAGCGCCAGGGCGGAGGTGACCATCTGATCCAGGCCTTCGGGGGAAAGGTCGCTGCTGTAGGTGGAAGCGGCGCGCTGGCCGCGAAAAACGCGCACGCCAATCGCCTTCGAGCCGGATTCCTTCAGCGTCTCGACCTGGCCGAGGCGGACCACAGTGGAAAATTCATTGCCTTCGCGCACCACGGATTCGGCGGCAGAGGCGCCGCCGCGCATGGCGCGGTTTACGACATCAACAGCGATTTCTTTCAGATCCACAATTGATTCCAATTTCTTCGCACCACCGAGGCACCGAGATCACCGAGGTTCACCGAGGAGGTTCAAGATTGCATTTTGTAATCTCGGTGATTCTCGGTGATCTCGGTGTCTCGGTGGTGAATCTAGCTTCCCGTTCCGCCGACGGTGATGCGGTCCACCTTCAAGGTCGGAATGCCGACGCCGACGGGAACCGACTGGCCATCCTTGCCGCAGGTGCCGACGCCTTCGTCGAGCTGGAGGTCGTTGCCCACCATGGAGACGCGGGTGAGCACGTCGGGACCATTGCCGATGAGGGTGCAGTTCTTCAGCGGCGCGGTCACATGGCCGTCCTCGATCAGGTAGGCCTCCGAAGCGGAGAAGACGAACTTGCCGTTGGTGATGTCCACCTGCCCGCCGCCGAAGTTGGCGGCAAAGACGCCGCGCTTCACCGAGCGGATGATGTCTTCGGGCGCGTCGGTGCCGCTGAGCATGTAGGTATTCGTCATGCGCGGCATGGGAATGTGCTCGTAGCTTTCGCGGCGGCCATTGCCGGTATTGGCGATGCCCATCAGGCGCGACGACAGCTTGTCGCTGAGGTAGCCCTTGAGAATGCCCTTCTCGATCAGCACGGTTTCCTGGGTGGTGTTGCCTTCGTCGTCCACGTTGAGCGAGCCGCGGCGGTTGGGGACGGTGCCGTTATCCACCACGGTGCATTTCTCGCTGGCGACGCGGGTGCCCAGCCGTCCGGTAAATGCCGACGTGCCTTTACGGTTGAAGTCGGCTTCCAGGCCGTGGCCGATGGCCTCGTGCAGCAGGATTCCCGGCCATCCGGGACCGAGCACCACTTCCATTTCGCCGGCAGGAGCTTCGCGCGCGTCGAGTTGAATGAGGGCCTGGCGCGCGGCCTGTTCGGCGAAATGCTCGGGAGTTTTCTCGTTGCGGAAGAATTCCAGCGACACGCGTCCGCCGCCGCCGGAAGTGCCTTTGGAGGACTGCCCGTTGTTGCGGGCGAGGCAGAACACGCTCATGCGGGCTAGCGGCTGCGAATCTTCGGCAAAGGTGCCGTCGGAGCCGATGACCAGAATGCGGCGCAGTTCGTCGGCGTAGCTGGCGCGCACTTCCTTGATGCGCGGATCGCAGGCGCGCGCCGCACGGTCGGCGCGCATCACCAGATCGAGCTTCTCGTGAATGTCGGAGTTGACCGAGGGGAGCGCGACGGGGTAAAGATCGCGCCCGCGGTTCTCCTTGAGGCCGACTTCCGGCTCTTTGGCGGGACCGCTGGCAATGAGCGCGGCGGTGCGCGCGGCGCGCAGGATCTTTTCCGGCGCGAGGTCGTCGGTGTAGGCGTAACCGGTGCGCTCGCCGGAGACGACGCGCACGCCGCAACCGGCGGAGATGCCCTGCGTCGCCGACTTCACCAGGGATTCGTCCACCAGGATGGAAGTGGTGGTGTGGTACTCGAAGTAAAGGTCGGCGTACTCGCCGCCCGCGTTCAGCGCAGCCGCCAGATAGCGCTGCAGATCAGTCTCGGCGATGCCGTAACGATGAAAGAAATAATGGCCGTTGCGCATGGTCATTGGATGCCGCAGGGTTGTGAACGACCCCAGAACACATTGTAACTGGGTCGTCGGTTATCGGTTGTCGGTGATCGGTTGCCGGCGACCCGGAGACTCTATTCCAAGCGAATTCAAGGAGCAGATAATTGCCGATTGCCGATTGCCGATTGTGGAACCGCAGATTCCCGTTTTGCTCCGCAGCGCTCGTTTGCCTCCATTTCTCCGTGTCTCGGTGTCTCCGTGGTGCAAGAATTAACCGTTTCGCATGAACCTGGAACAGCTAACGCGCGAGTTGGAGGAGTACCTCGCCGGCTCGACCGATGCGGTCGTGTTGGAAGACGGCGCGGTGATGTTCGACTTGCGCGAGGCGCGATACTCGCTCTCCGAGCAGCACGGGAAATGCCTGTTGCACCTGTGGTCGCAGGAACGCAATGTGGTGCGGCGGGTGCTCGAGGTGGAGCGAGCCAAGGACTCGCTGCGCATCAGCGTCCTGCGCTTCGGGCAGGCCCGCCCCGTGAAACTGGAAATTTGCCGCAGCCGCGACCGGCGCACGCCGGCGGCGAAGCAGACGGCACGCGTCCACTACCGTCCCCTGCTGACGCGGCTGATCGAGCGTGAGTTTCCCGCGCACAAGCTCGACCCGCTCACCTCCTCCACCGACCTGGAACGCTCTTTCAGCCCGGTGTACGCGCGCGGCGTCATGCGCAAGGGCAACACGTGGACGGCAGTGCTCGGGGTGAATGCGCAGGAGCTCCAGGCGTCGGTGGACGCATCGCTCACCTTCGGGCTGCTGTGGCTGGAACACTTGCGCGAGCACTGCGGGAAGGCCATGGTCGAGAGCCTGGCGCTGTTCGTGCCGGCAGGAACGTCGGCCGTGGTGCGGGCGCGCATGGCGCATCTGACGCGCGGCGTTTGCAGGTTGCGGCTCTTCGAAGTGGACGAACGCGGCGGCGAGTTGCAGGAGAAGGATTGCAGCGATGCGGGCAACATCGAAACCCGCCTGGTGCACTGCGCCGACGAAAGCAGCGCGCGCGAACGGTTTCAGCAGTCCATCGAACGGGTGCGGCCGCTTGCGCCGGAGGCGGAGATTGCGATCGTCACTCCGGGTGAAGTTGGGTTTCGGCTGCATGGGCTGGAGTTCGCGCGGGCGCGCATGGCGATGAGCGAGACATCATTCCGCGCCGCCGAGGAGCTGGTGTTCGGCGCGGGCGCGAGCGAGACGGCGGTCACGGAGGAAAACGCGGAGCAATTCGCCGCCTTTGTAGACGTGGTGCGCTCGGCGCGGCAGGCTCGCGGAGATGCGCTCCACCCGCTGCGGCGGGCGTGTCCAGAGCGCTGGCTGGAGTCGCTGGTGGTACGCGACGTTACGGCGCTGGAGGCGCGGCTCGATGCGGCGTGTGTGTACTCGCAGGTGCCGGCGTTTTCGGCCTCGGACCGCGCCATGATTGACGTGCTGGCGGCGACGCGCGAGCGCCGGCTGGCGGTGATTGAGCTGAAGGCGGACGAGGACATCCACCTGCCGCTGCAAGGCCTGGACTACTGGGCGCGCGTCAGGTGGCACCAGCAGCGCGGCGAATTCACGAAGTTCGGATACTTCCCCGGACGCGAGTTGTCGGCGGAGCCACCGCTGCTGCTGCTGGTGGCGCCCGCGTTGCACATTCATCCCGCGACCGACACGCTGCTGCGGTACTTGTCGCCGGCGATCGAGTGGCAGTTAGTGGCGGTGGATGAGCGCTGGAGAGAAGGTGTGAGAGTGGTGTTTCGGAAACATCCTTCGAAGGAATTAACCACGGATCGCCACGGATAAACGCGGATAGGAAAGACCGCAGATTGAAGAGTGAAGAGTGCAGATTGAGGAATCTCTGGCGGCAGTTTCATTCCTCGCGAACGCAGGGGTCCTTCGACTCGGGCGTGCGCCCTCGCTCAGGATGACACAGGTTGGGGCCTACACCTCGCTCAGGATGGCACTCGATTGGATTTTGTCCGATCCGTGTGAATCCGCGGCGATCCGCGGTTAGTCCTTGCCGAGCTCTGCTTCGCGGCCGCGGTTGACCCAGTAATCGCGCGCGGTTTCGCTCAGGTCGGCGGCGGGTTTTTCGCCGCGGAAGACGCGCGAGATGCCGCGCACGATGCGGCGCATCGGAAGTTCTCCATTCTCTTCGGCAAAGAAAATTTCCCCGAGTTTCGAGGAGCGGTAGTACCAGCGCTTGAGGATGGCGAGGTGCTCCATCGCTTCCTGGCGCGAGCAGGACGACGTGGGAGCGGCGGCCAGGGTTTCGGCAACGCGGGACTCCATGGAGTGGGGCTTCGCGGGTTTGCGATTTGCGGTTTGCGATTGGTGATTGGGCGCCCCTGCATCATTGCCGATTGCCGATTGTCGATTGTCGATTGGCGTGGGAGCCGCGTCCTGCTTGAAGCTGAACGTGATCGGGGCTGACAGACAGCCCGCTTGAATGCGGAAGAAGGTGACGGAATCGGGTTGCGATGAGGGCTGAATCATCAGGCCGGCGAGGCGGTCGAGGCGGCGCACAATTTCCGGGAGCTGCGAGACCACCGGCCTGAGTTTCTCCAGTTGGGCGTGCATCGCGGCGGCGGTTTCGAATTCCAGGCCGGCGGAAGCCTGGTCGCGCGCAGCGGAAATTTCACGGACCAGCGACTGGCCGCGTGAGTCGAAGAAAATCTCGACGCGTGAGACTTCGGCGGCGTATTGCTCGTCGGTGCAGCCTTTGAAGCAGGGCGCGAGGCACATCTTCATTTCCGAATAGACGCAGCCGGGAAACGCCGGGTCGGGATTCAACTCCTCGACGCAGCGGCGGATCTTGAAGAAGTCGAGCGCGTCGTTGGCAAACTTCTCCGCCGCCACGCGCGAGGGAAACGGGCCGTAATAGACGCTCTTCGCGCTGCCGAGGTGGGTGGTGATGGAGACGCGCGGGTAGCGGTTTTCCAGGCGGAAGCGAGCCAGGGGCGCGGGCCGGAGGCGCAGGCGATCCTGGTAGGTCTTGGGGAAAACCGCGCGCAGCGTCTGGTAGAGCACGAATCCGGATTCGAAGTCCGAGCCGGTGGGCGCGTACTCGATTGAGGTGACGCGATCGCGCAGGTTGAGCTTGCGGGTGCGCGCTTCGGCGGGACCGAGCAGGCGGATGAGACGCCGGCGGAGGCTGGCGGTCTTGCTGACGTAGGGCTCGGATTGCGGGTCGCTGCCGCGCAGCAGGAAAACCGCGGGCGCGGCGGGCACGGCGGCGAACAGGTCGGCGTCGCGCTCGGGGCGGAATTCGAGTTGCACGGGAAGCACGGGATCATTCTAGCGTTCATTCACCACCGAGACACCGAGGACACCGAGATTCACCGAGAAATGACTTGTTTCCTCGGTGCCCTCGGTGGCTCGGTGGTGCAATTCGCTAGCGGAAGCTGGCGCTGCGGTACTTGGTGCGGAAGTCCTCGCCCTCCATTTTCACCACCTTGCACATTTCGTGGAGGCGGGAACGCATGCGCTCGCCGATGCGGTCGCCGAGGGTTTCCTTGCGGGAGGCGCGAAACGTGCGGGCGCGCTCGCCATCGTCGAGATCACCCTTGGAGGGCGGAAGGTCTTCGAAGTTGGTGGTGATGATGGTGGTGCGCTCGTGGTTGTAGCGGGTGTTGAGAATGTGGCTGACGGTGTCCCACACCCATTCGGTGGGCTTGACGGCGCCGAGTTCGTCGAGCACGAGCACCTCGGTATCGAAGATGGGGCGCAGGACCTGCATCTCGGTGACGGCGACGGTGGCGTTGTAGGAATTCTGGATTTCCTTGAGCAGCTCGCGGTAGTCGTAGAACAGGCAGGGAATGCCTTTGGCGACGACCAGCTCTTTCAGGATCCCGACCGAGAGGTGGGTCTTGCCGACGCCGATGGTGCCGGTGATCAACAGGCCGGCCTTCTCGACGGGGTATCCGGCAACGAAACGTTGCGCCGCCATCAGCGCCGAGGAGAGCGACGGCTGCGAGTGGCCGTTCATGATTTCGAAGTTGGAGAGTTCGCAGTGTTCGTAGCGCCGGGGGATGCGGGCCTGCGCGAGCAATTTCTGATTGCGTTCCTGGCGGCGGCAGTCGCAACGGGTGACGCGGCGATCGCGGCCCGCGCCGATGGTCTTCCAGCCGGTGTCGTCGCACACCGGGCACAGCCTGGGCGTGTCCATGGGGTACCGCAGATACATTGCGGCAAGGCGAAGACGGGCGCAAGAGCAATTCATGGTAACCCGCAAGGCGGACGGTGGATTAGCTGTGGAGGGCGGAGGAAAACCCGCTAGGCCGAACTGTCGATTGCGGAATTGCAATTGGCGGCGGTTTCGGCGGCGTAGCTAAAGCGTCACGCTGCGGGCGCGCTTCGTTGTGCTAACGTATTTCGCTTAACTAGTTTTCTCGGAACGCAGAGCGTCCTCATGAAGATGAAAGTCCGCAAGGCCGTGTTCCCGGCTGCCGGTTTAGGAACACGCTTTCTTCCCGCCACCAAGGCGCAGCCGAAGGAAATGCTTCCGCTGGTGGACAAGCCCATCATCCAGTACGGCGTCGAGGAGGCGATGGCGTCGGGCTGCGACCAGATCATCATCGTGACCGGGCGCGGCAAGAGCGCGATCGAGGACCACTTCGACGTCAGCTACGAATTGGAAAAGATGCTGGAGGAGCGCGGCAAGACCGACCTGCTGGCGGTGGTGCGCCACATTTCCGACATGATCCACATCGCCTACGTGCGCCAAAAGGAGGCCATGGGTCTGGGCCACGCGGTGCTGATGGCGCGCGAGCTGGTGGGCAACGAGCCCTTTGCCGTGCTGCTCGCCGATGACGTGATTGACGCCGAGGTGCCGTGCCTGAAGCAGATGGTGGAAGTGTTCGAGGAGATGCAGTCCTCGGTCATCGCCACGCAGACGGTGGAGGGCGCGGCGATCTCCGCCTACGGGGTGGTGGACGCCACGCCGGTGGACGGCCGCTGGGCGGGCAAACTATTCGACATCCGCAACCTGGTGGAAAAGCCGCGGCTTGAGGAAGCGCCGTCCAACCAGGCGGTGATCGGGCGCTACATCCTGACGCCCACCATCTTCGAGATGTTGGAGAGCACGCCGCTGGGCGCGGGCGGCGAGTTGCAACTCACCGACGGAATGCGGCAATTGCTCAAGCGGGAAAAAATTTACGCGTTCAACTTCGAGGGCAAGCGCCACGACACCGGCGACAAGCTGGGATTCCTGAAAGCGACGGTGGAGTTTGCGCTCAAGCGCGAGGACCTGGGCGGCCCGTTGCGCGAATGGATGAAGAAGCTGGAGCTATAAGGCCGCCGCTCTCCGGCCCGATTCGACGGCAGTTACCATTTTGGGGTCAATCACAAGAAAATGTGATCTGCAACGTATACGCCTCCGCCAATCGGTGCGAAGGTGGAAGTGCGTAATGGGAATACGCGCGGCGGGCCTTCAACCCGGCCCGACCGCTGGAATCGCGAGCTGATCCGGAGACTCGCAGCCCCTCCGATTCACTCCCACATATCATCCGCTTCGCGCGGCAGGTAGGGCCATGGCTTCCGACAGCAGCAAGTATCGCAGGTTCGAAGAGGAATACCTGATCCCGGTCGGCTTTGGCTGGACGGTGCTGGTGATCGCGCTCTATATCGCGGAGGTGGTGTTGCAATAACAGGCGCCAGTCGCCAGGCTGCAGGCGCCAGGAACATCCTGATGACGCAAGCCTGGAGGCTGGCGACCGGCGACTGGCGACTGTCACACGTGCACGCCGGTGAGCGCTTCGCGCGCGGCGGCGATGGTCTGATGGATGTCCTCATCGGTGTGGGCCGCGCCGAGGAACGCTGCTTCGAACTGGGATGGCGGCAGATACACGCCGGCGTCCAGCATGCCGTGGTGGAAGCGCCCGAATGCGGTGGTATTGCAGGTCGCCGCCCCCAGCCAGTCAGTGACGGTTTCCGGGGTGAAGAACCAGGTGAACATCGAGCCGACGCGGTTGGCCGTGACCTGCAGGCCGGCATCGAGGGCCGCTTCGGTGACCATCGTGACCAGAGTGGCGGCCATGCGTTCCATGCGGCCGTAGATTTCGCGGTGGTCGCGCAGATGGCAGATGGTCGCCAGGCCCGCCGCCATGGCCAGCGGATTTCCCGAGAGCGTTCCCGCCTGATACACCGGTCCGAGCGGCGCAATCATGTCCATGATGTCGGCCGGGCCGCCGTAGGCGCCGACCGGCAAACCCCCGCCGATGATCTTGCCGAGCGTGGTCAGGTCCGGGCGCGTGCCGTACAGTTCCTGCGCGCCGCCGAAGGCGACACGGAATCCCGTCATCACCTCGTCGAAGATGAGGAGCGCATTGTCCCGGGAGGTGAGGTAGCGGAGCGCGTCCAGGTAACCCTTCCGCGGCGGGACACAACCCATGTTGCCGACCACCGGCTCAACGATGACGCACGCGATCTGCCCCGGGTACTTCTTGAACGCCTCCTCGACTGCGTCAGGATCGTTGTAAGGCAGCGCGAGGGTGAACTGGACGAACTCCTCGGGCACACCGGCCGAGCCGGGGATGCCGAGCGTCGCCACGCCGGAGCCGGCTTTCACCAGCAGCGCGTCACTGTGTCCGTGGTAGCAGCCTTCGAACTTGACGATATATTTGCGGTGGGTATGGGCGCGGGCCAGGCGGATGGCCGACATGGTCGCTTCCGTGCCCGAGCTGACAAAGCGCACGTGCTCCATCGAGGGATAGGCATCGAGCACGGCCTCGGCGAGATCAATTTCCGAAGGGGTTGAAGCGCCGAAGCTGGTGCCGCGGCGGGCGGCGTCGATCACGGCCTCGACCACGGCGGGCGCGGCGTGGCCCAGGATCAGCGGGCCCCAGGAACCGACGTAGTCAATGTAATCGTTGCCGTCGGCGTCCCAGATATGGGCGCCCTGGCCGCGGGTAATGAAGGGCGGATCGCCGCCGACGGCGCCAAAGGCGCGCACCGGCGAATTCACACCGCCGGGAATCACGGCTTCGGCGCGACGGCGGAGTTCGCGCGATTTGTCGAATCGGCGGGCCATGGGGACCTCGAGTACGCGGAATGTAATCGCACACTATACCAGCGGACCGCACACAGACGGGCGTGCGCTTGATCACAAACGCGCAGGTCCTTTTCCTGATCACCACCGAGTCACCGAGTTCACCGAGATTCACCGAGAATGTCTGTTCCTGTTTTGAGACGTCTTACTCGGTGTCCTCGGTGTCTCGGTGGTGCAAACCGACTACAATCGCGTCGGGGTGCATCGGAGTCATCGTGCAAGACGTACGCGTCACCAACTGGACCGAGCTGAACCGCGAACTGTTCGAGAACACCTGGAACGCGGCGATTCTCCGCTACCGCTCCAATCAGGTGTATCGCGGCATGGGCGACGCCACCGGCGATCTACGCACCGGGCTGATGAAGCTCGGCGGCAACATCCGCGAAGTGGAATTCCACATCCTGCGGAATTTCAAGAAGTACGCGCACACCGACACGGTGCGCGAAGATTCGCAGTGGAACTGGCTGGCGGTGGCGCAGCACCACGGCGTGCCCACGCGCCTGCTGGACTGGAGCTACTCGCCCTACGTCGCGCTGCACTTCGCCACCGAGGACCTGGAGCGCTACGGTTGCGACGGGATCATCTGGTGCGTCGATTACGTCTCGGTGCACAAGCTGCTGCCGAAGCCGATGCGCGAGGTGCTGGCGGAGGAGCGGTCGAACGCGTTCACGGTGGAAATGCTGGAACGGGGCGCGCCGTCGCTGGCAGCAATGGAGAAGCAGTCGAAAGAGCCCTTCGCGGTCTTCCTGGAACCGCCCTCGCTGGACCAGCGCATCGTGAACCAGTTTTCGATCTTCTCGATGATGTCGAGCCCGGTGGCGCGCTTTGACGAGTGGCTGCTGAAAGAACACACCGAGCTGGTGCGGCGGATCATTATTCCGGTGGACCTGAAGTGGGAGGCGCGCGACAAGCTCGATCAGGCCAACATCACCGAGCGCGTGCTGTTCCCGGGACTGGACGGGCTGGCGCGCTGGCTGACGCGGCACTACACGCCGAGAACTTAAATGGAATCTAAGTCAGGCGCTACTGTGGTGCTTAGCCTGCGACTGTTGGCTAGAGATCACCCGCCGGGAGTCCCGATGTGGGCGTAACTTACGATAAGGACTGTTATCAACAGTTATGACAATGTTAAGGTTCTTCTGACGCATGCGGACTCTTTCTCTCCTTGTCCTTCTCGCCAACCTCGCTAGCGCCGAGGACCTCTCTCGCATCGAGCACTCGCTGCGGCAATCCTACGTGACACAAACCCGAACGCTGCAGAAGTTTTATTCCGACTCCCACTTGAAATACGACGCCTCCGGTGCGCTCGTCGGTCCCGGCCACCCTGGCTCGTGGACGCTCGGATACGTCACGATTAATCGCCTGAAGCTAACCCAGTCTCAGCTCGAAGTGCGTGGCAATCGCGTCGCCGTCCGAATCGATGAAACGAATCACAAGTCGTACATCCGCGAGAATGAGGACGTGCGCATCGACATAGCCCTCTCCGCCACGCCTGACGAGGCCACCTTACGAAGCGCTATGGATCGCGTATTCTACATGCCTGATACGAGCATTGCCTCTGACGTGCCCGACTACTGGCGCGATCTGCTTAGCGGAAATGTAGTCCGCGCGGCGAGTCCGGACGGCCTTCGACCTTTTAGCTTCAAGAACGGTTGCCCGTCCGGTATTTCGACGGACACGCCTCTTCAGGCCGAACCTTCCGGAGTCCAAAAAATCGTCTGCGACGGGCTGACCATTTATTTCGCCGTCAAAGGCGGGGTGAAACCGCCCAAGGCGCTGCACGCGCCAGATCCGCAGTACGCCGAGGTTGCACGTCAAGCAAAGTATCAGGGCACTACCGTCCTGTGGCTGGTCGTCGATCAAACCGGTCGCACGCAGATGATCCGCATTGTCCGCGCCATTGGGATGGGCCTCGATGACGCCGCAGTCGCGGCCGTTCGCACCTGGCTGTTCCAGCCCGCAGAACTCAATGGCCAGTCGGTCGCCGTCCAAATCAATGTGGAGGTCAATTTTAGGCTCTACTAGAAGGCCTCTCGTAAATGAACCGAACTGAGCAACAAGTCCTCGAAGTTGTTGAATCGACGATGCTGTGCTTTGCGCTCCAACCAAGCATCAGTTCATCACGGTCATGCAGTTACAACAACTTACGCTTGTGTTGCAAGAGCTGATTCATTTGTGGGACTGCTTCTAGTATCTCCGCTCCGTGGCACATTGACGTGTGAAGTGCCTTGCCCGTTGTAACTATTGATAAATCCCCTTAGCGTAAGTTACAAGCGCGTAACCGGACTACGCATTGTAGAAACCGTGTCGAGATGTCCCTGGCTCGGGTTCGGTTGGGTACTAAACACTCAAAATCACCAACAGAGGCAAGCCAGTTCTGATCATTCGTTGCTGATTACTTCCTCATTTCTTCCTCGCACCGCGTAATACACGAGCACGCCCAGCAATCCCAGAATGGCGCCCAGGCCGAGCGCGGTGAAGGGGCCGGTGCGCTCGCTCTCGCCGCGGACGAAGGTGAGCACCAGCAAGGCTGCCGGTCCGATGCCCAAGGCAGCCGCGCCCGCGATGCCGCCCGGGGCGCGAAAGCGGCGCGGCAAATCCGGCTCGCGCACGCGCAGCACGACCAGCGCGACAAATTCCAGCAGCAGCGCCACGCCGTACAGGATGATGTCAATCAACACCAGGCGTTCGAAGCCCAGCGGCAGGCATACCGTCCACGCCACCGCGCACGCCAGGATCGAAACCCAGGGCGCGCCGGTCTTGGGGTGCACGCGCAGGAATGCCGTGGGCAGATATCCATCCTGCGCCATGGCGAAGGGCACGCGCGTATACGACAGCACCAGCGCGTTGGTCATGCCGAGGCCGCAGATCATGCCGCCCGCCACTACGGCCAGCCCCAACCATCGCCCGCCAAGCGCGCCCGCGGCCTGCACCCAGGACCCGGTCGTCCAGGTGCCCGGGTCAATGCCGGCCACCATGGCCGCTGCCACGGGGATGAGATACACGACGGCGACCAGCACGGCGGCGCCGATCATGGCGCGCGGATAATTGCGCTGCGGGTCCTCGACTTCGCCGGCGATGGTGGACGCGTTGTCCCAGCCCATGTAATTCCACATCGCGACCGACACCGCGCCCAGCAAGTCCACGGACGCACCGTGATGAACCACACCTGTGAGAGGCGAGCGCCACATCGCGTAAACCGTCATGGCCGCGAAGGGGAACAGCAGCACCAGCATGAGGTACACGGAACTGGTGCCGACGGCGCGGATTCCCGCGATGTTCCAAATGGCGGCAACGGCGACGATTGCGGCGCCGACCAGCAACCCGTTGCGTCCGCGGCCCAGCGAGGGCGCGATCTGCCCCAGGTAGAGGACAAACAGCGTGGGGTAGATTGCCATGTCGAAGATGCTGGCCAGCATGGAGAGCCACGCTTCCTGAAATCCCCAGAACGGCCCCAACGCGCGCCGCACCCAGACGTAGTAGCCGCCTTCCTCCGGCAGCGCGCCCGAAAGCTCTCCCACCATGAACGCGGTGGGCAGGCTCCAGATGAAGGGCAGCACCAGCAGGACGATGAGGGCGCGGCCGTACCCCGCCTTTTGCACCAACTCCTCCAGGCCGTAGGGGCCGCCCGACACCATGAAAAAGGTGGCGGCGACCAGCGGCAGCAGGCCGAGCGAGCGTCGTACGCGGGGAACGCGAGGCATGCGGCGAATATACAGAAATCGCCACGGGTTATGACGGCGAGTTGACCGTTCGCCGCTGATGAACGCAGCTGCACGCCGATCATTGCCAAATCTGCGTTGATCTGCGTTAATCTGCGGCTAGTTTCCGGGTAGTTTTCCTGCAATGACTAAACCGACGGCATCGAAATCGTTCAAGGCCACGCTGGAGCTGTTGCGCTCCGGTCTCGGATGGGTGATCGCCCGCGTTCCGTTCGACGTGGCCAAAACGTGGGGAACGCGGCGACCCAAGGTCAAGGGCGAGATCAACGGCTTCCCTTTCCGCACCACGCTGTTTCCGAAGCGCACCGGTGGTCACTTTGTGCTGGTGAACAAGCGCATGCAGCGCGAGAGCGGAACTGTCCCGGGCAGCGTGGCGCAATTCCGGCTCGAACTCGACACCGAGGAACGCACGGTGATCGCGCCGGCGGAACTGAAGCGCGCCATGGCCGGCGATCGCGCGCTCGAGCGCTGGTACGACACGCTGAACTACTCGACGCGCAAGTACATAGCCGAGTGGATTACGGAGGTCAAGGGCGCTGAAGCCCGGGTGCGCCGCGCCGAGCAGTTGGCCGAGCGACTGCTGTCCACCATGGAGGCCGAGCAGGAGTTGCCGCCGCTGTTGCGACTGGCGTTTGGGCGCACGCGGCATGCGCTGGAAGGCTGGCAGCGGATGTCGCCCGCGCAGCGCCGGGCCCAGTTGCTGGCAATCTTTTATTACCGCAACCCGGAAGCGCGGGAACGGCGTGTCGCCAAAGTAGTAGAGGCGGCTGCCGAATACGCCCAGAAAAAGGCCGGCGGCTGAGGGCGCAGTCCAGCTCAATCCGGTAGAATCAAACTGGCATGGTCCTCCCATTCGTCCGCGATCTCTTCGCGGAGGTGGAAAATCTGCCCGCCTTTGCGCGCGCCGCCTCCCACCTGAAGACCGGCGCGGGAGGGATGAGTGTTTCCGGACTGACTCCGACAGCCAAGGCATTGGTGATTGCACTGCTGCATCGCGCGGCCGGCAAGCCGCTGGTCGTGGTCGTGTCCGATAACCGGGCGGCGGAAGACCTCCAGCCGGTGGTCGCCGCGTTTGGCGAACTCACCGGCGCGATCGCGCCGCACACCGAACGCGCCACCAGCTCCGATGCGGTTCTCGTCCTGCCCGCGCCCGACGTGCTGCCGTTTGAGGGCCTTTCGCCGCATCCGGAGATCCAGGAGCAACGCGCCGCCACGCTGTCCAAAGTGGCCGCCGGTACCGCGGCGGTGGTGATTGTGCCGGTGGCCGCGGCCGCCCTGCGCCTGCGCCCACCCGAGTTCTATGGCGAGCTGGCGCGCACCATCCGCCGGGGCGAGACGCTCGACACCGAACCGCTTCTCCAGCACCTCAATACCCTCGGCTACAACGCCTCCGACGTGGTGGAGATGCCCGGCGAATATGCGCTAAGGGGTGGAATCCTCGACGTTTACCCGCCGGAAGCCGACCGCCCGCTGCGCATCGAGCTGTTTGGCGACGAGGTGGAGTCGATCCGCAAGTTCGATCCCGGCACGCAGCGTTCTACTACATCTGTAGAAGAAGCGCTGCTGCTGCCGCTGACCGAGGTCCCGGTGCGCGAGGACACGCTGGCGGCCATCCACACCCGGCTTTCCGGCAAGCGTGTCAGCGGCGACGAGGAGGCGGTGGAAGCCGCGGTGCGCGCCGGGGGAGTCGGGGTGTTTCCCGGGTGGGAGTTTTACGCCGGAGTGGCAGGCGCCGACCAAACGGTGTTCGATTTTTTCTCCAGCGTAGCCGTCGTGGTGGACGAGCCCGACGACCTGCGTTCCGAACTGGACCGCTGGTGGGACCGCGCGCGCGATATGCACCTGCGCAGCGGCGTCGGCAACCTGGTGCGTCCCGAAGAGCTGTACCTGTCGCCGGAGGAATTTGAAGCCAAGCTGGAATCCTTGCCCAGAGCGGATCTTCAGCATCTTGGACTTGAGCAAATTGAAGAAAACCAGCCGCAGATTAACGCTGATGAACGCGGATCAGAAGAGGACGCTAAAGACGATCAGCGTTCATCTGCGTTCATCAGCGGCGAATTCTTGCTGTCCCAGCCCACCACGCGATTCCACGGCTCCGTACCGGCGATGGTGGACGAGGTGAAGAAGCTCTCCGCCGAGGGCAAGCGTGTGCTCTTCACCGCCGCGTCCACTGGGGAAGTGGAGCGCATCGCCGACCTGTTCAGCGAGTATGGGGTTCCATTCCGCCTGGGGTCGCGCACGCCGCGTCCGGGGGAAAGCTACCTGGATGACGCCGCCTACCTGGGGGGCGCCGTATCTACTACAACAATAGTAAAAGCGACTGTGCCCGACGGTGTCGCCTTGCCCGACGCCCGCCTGGTGGTTTTCGGCACGCGCGACCTGTTTGACGAGCCGGAGGGCGTGGTCCGGCCGCAGCGCTCGAAATCGAAGACCAGCGCGTTCATCTCCGATTTCCGAGACCTCGCGGTCGGCGATTACGTGGTGCACGTGGAACACGGCATCGGTCAGTACCAGGGGCTGAAGGAGATTGCGCAAGGGGACGGGGACAAGGCCGAGTTCATGATCCTGGAATACGCCGAGGGCGCCCGGCTGTACGTGCCGCTCACACGGCTGGACCTGGTGCAGAAGTACCGTTCCGCCGAAGGCGGCGCCAAGCCCGTGCTCAACCGGCTGGGCACGCAGCAATGGGACAGGACGAAGGCGCGCGTCAAGAAGGCCATGAAGGACATGGCCGACGAACTGCTCAAGCTCTACGCCCTGCGCAAGACCGCCGAGGGCCACTCGTTTCCTCCCGACACGCAGTGGCAGGGCGAATTCGAAGGTGCTTTCGAATTCAACGAAACCGAAGACCAGGCGCAGGCCATTGTTGACGTCAAGAAAGACATGGAGCAGGCGCAGCCCATGGATCGCCTGCTGTGCGGCGACGTCGGGTACGGGAAGACGGAAGTGGCGATGCGCGCGGCCTTCAAGGCGGTGAGCGACAACAAACAGGTGGCGGTGCTGGCGCCCACGACCGTTCTTGCCTTCCAGCACTTCGAGACGTTCAGGCGGCGGTTTGCGGCGTTCCCGATTACGGTGGAAATGATCAGCCGATTCCGCAGCCCGCGCCAGCAGAAAGAGATCGTGGAGAAGGTCGAGCAGGGAAAGGTCGACATCCTGATCGGCACGCACCGCCTCTTGTCCAAGGACATCAAGTTCGCCGACCTGGCGCTGGTGGTGGTGGATGAAGAGCAGCGCTTCGGGGTGCGGCACAAGGAGCGGCTGAAACAGCTCAAGAAAGAAGTGGACGTGCTGACCATGTCGGCGACGCCGATTCCGCGCACGCTGCACATGTCGCTGGTCGGGCTGCGCGACATGAGCGTGATCGAGACGCCGCCGAAAGATCGTATCGCGATCGAAACCGTGGTCGCCGCCTGGGACGAGAAGCTGGTGAAATCCGCCATCGAGCGCGAATTGGAACGCAGCGGGCAGGCGTACATGGTGCACAACCGGGTGGACACCATTTACGAGATCGCGGCGCGCGTCCAGGAGATGGTGCCGCGGGCACGGGTCATCGTCGGCCACGGGCAGATGAGCGAAGGCGAGCTGGAAAAGGTCATGCTGGCGTTCATGCGCCACGAGGCCGACGTGCTGGTGGCGACGACCATCATCGAAAACGGGCTCGACATCCCACTGTGCAACACCATCGTGGTGAACCGCGCCGACCGCCACGGGCTGAGCGAGCTGTATCAATTGCGCGGGCGCGTGGGGCGCTCCAACCGGCGCGCCTACGCCTACCTGCTGATCCCGCCCGACACCGAGTTGACGCCCCTGGCGCGGCGCCGGCTGGCCGCGCTGAAGGAGTTCTCCGATCTCGGCGCCGGATTCAAGATCGCCGCCCTCGATCTGGAATTGCGCGGCGCCGGCAACCTGCTGGGCGGCGAGCAGAGCGGCCACATCGATGCGGTCGGCTTCGAACTGTACACCTCGATGCTGGAGCGCACCGTGCGTGAGCTCAAGGGCGAAGCGGCGCCGGAAGAGGCGGAAACTCAGCTCAACCTCGGCCTGAACATCCGCATTCCCGCCGAGTACATTCCCCAGGAAAACCAGCGCCTGCGCATGTACAAGCGCGTGGCCGGCATCGAGACCGAGGCGCGGTTGAACGAAGTCCGCGGCGAACTGGAAGACCGCTACGGCGCGCCGCCGGCCGCGGTGCGAAACCTGCTGGAGTACGCCACGCTGAAGCTGCTGGCGCAGCGCGTGGGCGTGGCCGGGATGGAGCGCAAGCGCGACCTGGTGAGTATCCGCTTCAGCGGCAACGCAGCCATCGAGCCGCAGCGCCTGGCACGGTTCGTGGCAGCGCAAAAGGGCGCGCAGTTCACGCCCGCCGGGGTGCTGAAGTTTGCGCTGAAGTCCACCACTGCCGACGAGATCCTGGCCCGCCTGAAACATCTGCTGGCTGACTTATCGGCGGGCCAGGTGTCGCAGCCCGGGCCGCAGGTGGCCGCTTCCGACTAGCCGGTGCTGCCATCCACCCGTCCATTGCGGCTTTCCACAGAAAAGTGGCCCAAAAGCCGCGTCAGTTCTTGACTTTCAGGTCAGGAAGGGGAGAATAGGCGCGCGCCAGGTCCAAAAGCCCCGTGGGGTGGGGTACTTGCAAGACCTGCCCAGGAGTGCACCATGAACAAAGGGCATCTCGTAGACCGGATCGCCAGTTCCTCCAAATGCAGCAAGACGCAAGCTGCCGCCGCGATTGACACCATGATTGACGGCGTTACCGCCGCATTGAAAAAAGGGGAGCGCGTGACCCTGGTTGGCTTCGGAACGTTTTCCGTCTCGCAGCGCAAGGCGCGTAACGGGCGCAATCCGCAGACTGGATCGCTCATTAAGATCGCCGCGCGCAAGGTCGCCAAGTTCACGCCGGGCATCGATCTCAAAAAGGCAGTGAACCGCAAGTAGCAGGGCCGAACCCAGGGGTTGTGCCAGGTTTTTGACGGCAGGCGCGCGCCTGCCGTTTTGTTTTTGCGCAGCGCCGGCGGCGCCGGGTTTGCCGATGTTTCATTCTCTCCTGTAAAATAAGAGTTTCGCGAAAGGAACCTGAAGCGCCATGAAGGCAGCCATTCATCCGGTTTACGAGGAAGTGCGGGTGCATTGCGCCTGCGGCAACACGTTTATCACCCGCTCCACGCACAAGGGCGACATCCACGTGGAAATCTGCTCCGCGTGCCACCCGTTCTTCACCGGCAAGCAGAAGCTGATGGACACGGCGGGCCGTGTCGAGCGCTTCCGCCGCAAGTACGGCAAGAAGGCGCCGGTGACCGCGGAACAGCCGGCGACCGCGGAAAAGAAGTAACACCCATCTGGGAGCGAACGCCCTCGCTGCGGCGAGGGCTTTTGCATTCGGAATGACAGTTGAAGAATCTCAACGAGATCGAAACCACAAAGCTCCGCAACAAGGCGGAACATGTGCTTCAGGCGATGAGATTAACCGGCGATGACCTGTCTGCCTATCGGACTGGGATCTGCATCATGGCGGTTCACAGTTGCATACTGATGAACGATGCGATTCTGGTAGCGATGACAGGTAAGCAGAGAATATTTAAGGATCATAAGCAATCGGGTCGAGAACTGGCGAAAGTGTGCAATATACACGGCGTGAAAAGCGGTGGTTTGCGCCATTTGAGCTGGTTGTTGGAAAGAAAAACGAAATTCTCATATACGAGCGATGTGATTGACAACGCGGAAGTTAAGCTCGCAATGGATCATGCTGAGAAGTTTTTTAGCTGGGCGTACACTACTTTCAAAGGGGTGCTGCGTGTCGAGGAGAGTCCTTAGCCTGGAACAATCGGAAGGGCGTGCAGCGATGGTTGTCGCGGAACTGTTGTTTCGCCAGCTCATTGTGCCTAAGGTGTATTTGCATGCGGCTTGGCCACGCCGAACCCGTGAGGTGGATGTATTAGCGATAGACCGGGCGGGGACGGGAGACATCCACGTCGCAGAAGTGAGGTTTGGAATGCATAACGCATCCGTCGCGATCGAGCAGTTGATGCACACTCCGGCCCATTTCAAGTATCTAGCAATTGTCGGTAGCGGTAACTACCGCGTTTCTGAAGCGTTGTTGTACTCACCTGATGGCTTTGGGCGAGTCGGGGTTATTCAAATCAGCGAGGGAAAGGACCATAACCTTCACGCTGTAGAAATGGTCGCTCCCGAGAGATTTCGGCTTGGTCCTGCCTACATTCGGGGCGCTGATCGGTTTGTGAGTAGCCACCGTCCCGATTTAGAGATCCGTTCCTGAAGCCCTCATGCAGAAGCGCTGGGAAAACCCGGTCTCGAGCGACGCCGCCCGCCCGCAGACGCCCGTGCCGGTATCATTCCAGGTGGGCGGAGTGACGCTGCGGCCGGCGACCGTCCTGGCGCCCATGGCCGGGGTGACCGACACGGTCTTCCGCCGCTTCATCCGCAATCTCGGCGGCTGCGGGCTGATCATGACGGAGTTCACCTCCGCCGACGGCATGCTGCGCGACAAGCGCATGCGCGGCCGCTACCTGCACTTCTACGACGACGAGCACCCCATCTCGGCGCAACTGTTCGGCAGCGATCCGGCGGTGCTCTCCGACGCCGCCCGCATGATCGAGGACCTCGGCTTCGACCTGGTGGACCTGAACCTGGGCTGCCCGGCGAAGAAGGTGGTCAAGTGCAATGGCGGGTCGGGACTGCTGCGCGACCTGCCGCGGATCGGGGAAATCTTCCGCGCGGTGCGCGCGGCGGTAAAGATTCCTTTCACGGTGAAATTCCGGGCCGGGTGGAACGACAGCGAGATCATTGGCGTGGACCTGGCGCGCATGGCCGAGGATTGCGGGTTGCAGGCGGTCGCGCTGCACGCGCGCACCCGCGAGCAGGGCTACGGCGGCACGGCACAGTGGGGCTGGATTGCCGCGATCAAGAACGCGGTGCGGATTCCGGTGATCGGCAACGGCGATGTCCGCACCCCGCAGGACGCCTGCGCCATGGTGGCGCAGACCGGATGTGACGCGGTGATGATCGGGCGCGCGGCAGCATCGAATCCCTGGATCTTCCGCCAGATCGCGCAACACGCCTCGACCGGCGCCTACGAGGAGCCCACGGAGCGCGACCGCTACGACATGATCCGCACCTATTTCCAGATGCTGATTGCAGAAGAAATGCCAGGAGCGGCGGGCAAGATGAAGCAGTTCGCGTCGTGGTTCACGCACGGGGTGCGCAACGGAAGCGGGCTGCGCAAGGCGGTGTACGAGGCGCGGGAAGAACGCGAGATCCTGGAGCGGGTGGACCAGTTTTTCGAAAGCATTCTCCGCGAGACCGTCACGGCCGTGTAGTTGGGAGACCATTGGAACACCAGGGGGAGAATTGCTGTTTGCGGTGTTCCCAGTCTCTGGGGTGAAAGTATGAAAGGCAAGCCTATCGTGCTCGTCGACATCGACGGCACGCTCGCCGACGTGCGCCACCGCCTGCATCACATCCGCGACGGGCGCAAGAAAAACTGGAAGGCGTTTTTCGCAGGCATGGACCGCGATACCCCGATTGCGTCCACCGTCGCGTGGGTACGCTCGCTTGCCGAGGTGCACGACATCATCGTTATCACCGGCCGGCCGGAGGAATACCGTGCCCGTACGGTTGCGTGGCTGAAAGAACACGGAATCCCGTTCTCCGACGTGTTCATGCGCCGCGACGGCGATCATCGTCCTGACTACGAAATCAAGAAGGAAGCGCTGAAGCGCTGGCCGAAGGAGCGCATCAAGCTGGTGATCGAAGACCGGCCGCCGGTCTGCGACATGTGGCTGAAGCAGGGCATCCGCTGCGTGCTGGTGGAGAGCGACGAAGCCAACCAGGCGGTGAACGAGATTTATCGCAAGAAAAGCTGATTGGCCATCGGCGTTCGGCCATTGGCTGTCGAGCAGGATCACTGCACCCGCGCCCGCCCGGTGGCATTCCGAGCGAGGAACGGAAATCCCTCAGGGGCTAAAGCCCAGTATTCTTGCGGGCTCGGCGGCACGGCTGAAGCCGTGCCCTTCCCAAAAGCGACTTTTGAAAACATTCCTAGTGCTTGGACGAAGGCGGCGCGGCCCCGGTGACCGGGTGCGGGATCACTTCGCCCTTGTCGTCTTCGTCGAGGAACACCATCGGGGTGTGCGGTTCGTGGGTGAAGACTACCAGCCAGTTCTCGCGCAGGGCTTCGGCATAGAACTTCTTGCGGTTTTCGATCGTCTCCAGCGGATACAGGTCGAAGGCCATCACCCAGGTCGGCTTCAGGTGGGAGAGCATGGGAATCAAGTCGGAGATGTAGCACGCGGTCTTGCCGCCACTGCGCACCATGACGGCCTGCATGTTGCGCGTGTGGCCGGCATAGCCCTTCACCGATATACCGGGCACAATCTCGCCATCGCCGTCGAGCAGTTGCATCTGCCCGCTGGCAATCAGCGGCTCATAGTTCTCGCGGATGTAGCTGATGCGGTCGCGCTCGTGCTGCTGACGCCCGTGCTCAACCTCGCCGGCATGGACGTAATAGCGGGCGTTGGGAAAGGTCGGCTTGACCTTTCCATTTTCGAGGTAGGTGTTCCATCCACAGTGGTCGAAATGCAAATGCGTATTGATGACGATGTCGATGGCTTCGGGATCCACGCCGCCGGCGCGCAGGTTGTCGGGTAACTGCGGACGGTTTTGGTAGATGCGCCGCCGCTTCTCCGAGAGCTTGGGACCGATGCCGGTTTCGACCAGCACCGTATGCTCGCCGGTGCGGATGAGCAGCGAATTGAGGGCCAGCACGATGCGGTTCAGCTCGTCGGCAGGCGCTTTCTTCTCCCACATGACCTTGGGCACCACGCCGAACATGGCCCCACCGTCGGCCAGGTAGGCGCCGTCGGTGACGATGGAGAGTTCAAAATTGCCCAGAGTGCGGGGTTTTGTCATTGCGGTTGTACGGGCGCGGGCTGCGTCGCCAGCAGGTACTGCTCGAATTGATGCTGGATGCGGTGGTAAAGCTGCGTGCGGTCGGCGGCGCCGCTGATGCCGTGCGTCTTCCCGGGATAGAGCTGCAGGTCGAACTGCTTGCCGGCGTTGATCAGCGCGCGGACCATCTGCATGGTGTTCTGGACGTGCACGTTGTCGTCGCTGGTGCCGTGCACTTCCAGCAGGCGTCCACGGAGCGTCTTCGCCGCATTGACCGGAGAACTGTCGGCGTAGCCGGACGCATTGTCCTTGGGCAAGCCCATGTAGCGCTCGGTGTAGGTGGAATCGTAATCGCGCCAATCGCTCACCGGCGCCACTGCAACGCCGGCCTTGATGCGGTCGGTGTGGGTCATGGCGTAGAGCGTCATGTACCCGCCGTAGCTCCAGCCCCACCAGCCGACGCGGTTGGGATCGAGCGCGGGGAACTGCTTCAGTACCTGGTCCAGAGCTGCCAGTTGGTCCTCTAACTCGACCTTGCCGAAGTGATGGAGGATCGCCGTGGCGAAGGCGCGTCCGCGCCCGCCCATGCCGCGATTGTCCACCTGGAGAATGGCAAATCCGCGGCGCGCCATGATGTTGTGAAAGAGAAAATTCGCGCCGCCCCATGAGTTCCGCACCACCTGGCCTCCCGGGCCGCCGTAGGGATTCAGGATCACCGGGACGCTGGCGGCGCCCATGGTTTCGGCGCCGGGAGGCAGAAGCAGGTATCCGTACAAGGTGGTCTGCCCGTCGGCAGCCTTGAGTGTGAGTTCGCGCGGGGCAAGCAGGTTGTAGGCGGAAACGGCGCGCGATTCCCAAATGGTGCTGCAGGCGCCGCCCACTTTGCAGAACGAAACGTGCGGCGGGATGAGCAGCGCGGAATGCCGGTCAACAAAATACTGTCCGCCGGAGGCAAAGTCGGCGCCGTGCACGCCGGGTTCGGTCGTAATCGGCTGCATCGTGCCGCCATCGAGCTGCACGGCGAAGACCTGTTCCTGGCGTGTGTCGCCCGCATTGGCCTCGAAATAAACCGTGCCGCTGGATTCGTTCACCGCGGCCACGCTGCTGACCTCGAACTCTCCCTTGGTGAGCTGCCGCTCGAGCTTGGCGTCGGCGGCCAGCGGATTGTTCTTATCGAAGCTGTAGAGGTACAGGTGCATGTGCCCGTCGCGCCAACTCGGCCACAGGAAGCGGTCGCCTGACTTCAGCCACGTAATGTGGAAGCGCTCGTCGTCCAGGTAGCCGTTGGGCTCGGATTCGGTGAGCACCCGGCGGGAGCGTCCGCTGGCGGCATCGGCCAAGTAGAGGTCCATGCGCGTGTGCAAGCGGTTCACCACCACCGCGTAGAGCGTGCCGCTGCCCACCCACCCGAAGCGCGGGATGTAGGTTTCGCTGCCGTCGCTGTCCCCGAGACTGATCCATTTCACTTTGCCGCCATCAGCGGAGGTGACGCCGAGGCGCACTTCGGGATTGGGATCCCCCGCTTTCGGATACTTCAGGTCGGTGACCTTGGGGTGCGTCGGCATCCAGTCAACCAAGGGATAGGTGGGAACCGTTTTCTCGTTCATCTGCAGAAACGCGATCCGCTTGCTGTCCGGCGACCAGAAGTAGTTGCTGCGGACACCGAGTTCCTCCTGGTACACCCAGTCGACCTCGCCGTTGAGGAGGTTCTCATCGCCATCCCGGGTGACCTGGTGCTCGCCACCTTCGCCGACCGGGCGTGACCAGAGGTCGTGCTTGCGGACATAGGCCAGATGCTTGCCGTCGGGAGAGAACTTGGGATCGCTCGTGGGTTCCGCCGCGGTGGTGAGCTGCACCGCGGTGCCGCTGTCGAGGGAGTAGTACCAGAGCTGGCCGCGGCTGTCGAACAGCAGGTGCTTGGAGTCGGGAGCCCACTGGTAGGCGGCGACGGCATAGCGCTGGGCGCGCTCGCGCTGTTCGGCGGTCATGCGGCTGTCGGGCGGAAACAGCGACTGCAGCTTGCTTTCCGTAACCAGCACTGCCTTGGCGCCGGTGGCGACGTCAATCGACCAGAGCTGGCCGTGTTCGCCGGAATCATCGCGCTGGATGAAGGAGAGCCTGGTACTGTCCGGGCTCCACTTGAAGACGTCCGGCCCGCGGCCGGTGAGGCCGCCCTCGGCGAAGATGGATTCGATGGTCAGCTTCGGCGGCGTGGCGGGCGCGGGGGCCGGCTGTTGCGCAGCCAGCGGCAGACACAGCACAAAAAGGACGAGCAAACGGCGCATCAAGGCTCCTAAGACTTGGCTGACAGCAGGGCGAAGAAGTTTACAACACCTGGCTTGATGCCGACCATTTCGGGAAACGGGAGTGCTGGACGCAGTCTGACGGCGGGGGGTGCAAGTGTGCGCTGCGCCGGAAGCGTATAAACTTGCACGGTGCTCGTCTCCGCCGCGGACAAGGAACGGGCCCTTGCCAGGAGCGAATCATGCGAGCGTCCCACTTCTCCATCCTTGTAGTCCTTGTTGCCACACTCGCGTTGCCGCAGGCCGACAGCGGAAGAGGCCAGCGTGCCGCGTTTTCCTCGGAAACCAACCTCGTGCTCGTGCCGGTGGTCGTGCTCGACCACGGCCATCCCGTTTCCCATCTCACACGCGACGACTTCCAAGTCCAAGAGAACGGAAGAGGGCAGAAGGTCGCCGCCTTTGAAGAAGTAGTCGCGCAAGCAGCGCCGGTGCAGCGTGTAACGCCTCCAACGAACACCTTCAGCAATCAGGTGATGGAGCACACGCCGCGCAAGATGGAGATCATCGTCTTGGACCTGCTGAACACGCCATTCGACGACCGGGTTCAGGCGCGCCGCGGCATCCTCGATTTTCTTTCCAAGACGGTGGAGAAGAACGCCCTGATCGCGGTGCTCACCATAGGTCGCGGAGGCCCCCGGATTATCCACGATTTCACCAGCGACACTGCCATCCTGACGGCGGCGATCGGCAAGCTGCAGGGGGAACTGTCGGTCGCGGACACGCGGACTTCGCGCGTGGACGAAGAAGGTGTGTTGCTGGCCAAGCTGTTCGAGAGGGATTTCTCGCGCAGCAGCCAGTCCACCGATTCTTCCCATGCGACCTTGGCGGACGACGACATCGTGACCGCCTACGCGGCGGTTGCGCAAGCAGCAGAGGCCAAGGTTGATATCGGCAGGCAGAACGATGCCGCGCTGGCGACGTTGCTGAACTTCCAGGAAGTGGCACACTACTTTTCCGCGGTGCAGGGACGTAAGGCGCTGATCTGGGCCTCGGCCGGGTTTCCCGCCAGCTTCGCCAACGTCACTGGGGCCGCCAGCCGTGGGCCCACGCCGGACGATTGGCAGCGCACGATGCGGCTGTTGCAGGACGCGAACATTACCATCTACCCGCTTGACGTGACCGGACTGGTGACCAACGTTGCCGCAAATTACAAGGACTATGTGCCGCCGATCGCGCCGGGGCCGCAGACCAGCGGCACGGTGCCGGAGAAGAGCCGGGCCCTGGAGGCGGTTGCGGCCGGAGTTTACAGCGATCCAGTGGTGGCCAAGCACGCCGCCATGCTGAGGATCGCGGAAATGACCGGGGGCGAAGCTTATTACAACCGCAATGATGTGAGTGGTCTGTTCGCCCGTGCTGACCAGGACGAGACACAGTTTTACCTCGTCAGCTATTACAGCAGCGACTCCAGCACCGTGGGATGGCGCAAGATCGCGGTCAAGGTCCGCCGCAAAGGCGTCCAGGTCCGGCACCGTTCCGGGTACTACTTCGATCTGACGCTGCGTGACCCCGAAGAAGCCCAACTCCTCGACGAGCGCATGGCACTGGATTCCTCTCTTCCTTTCACCGGCCTGCCCCTTTCCGGGACTTGGGGGAAAATTGAGCTCGAGAAGGGCACGAGAAAGGTGTATTTCTCCCTCTTCGTGCCACCCGGCAAGACTCAGGTCGAATCCAGCAAGGGCGACCACATCAGCATGGATTTCCTAACCGTCGTACGCACCAGGGAAGGAAAGGAGGTGGCGAGCATCGGCCAGGGCGTCAACCAGGGCGTCGATCAGGAGGCGGTGACCAGGATCGACTCGGGAGGCGTAACTTACCTCAATTACATTCGCTTACTTCCTGGCGAGTACACGGCAAAGTTCGTCGTCCGCGACAATCTTACGGGAAGCATAGGCAGCCTCACCGCCCCTCTCAAGGTGGACTGACCGACTGGTTCGTTGCTGATCGCAGGAGCAACATTGAAATAGCGCTCGCCGGATGCAGCAGCGCCCAACCGGACTTGGCCGCGCCGCTGCTCCTCCGGCCTTCTTAACCCGGTGGGTTTCTTCGCTCACCGGATCGCGACGGGGCACAAGCTTGGCGTGCTACAATTTTCAACCGATCGGAACGTGTGGGGATGAACCCAGACCTACAGAACCTGAAGGAGTTGCAGGAGGCCGACCGCGAGATTGCGCGGCTCTCGCAAGAGATTGCCGCCCTGCCGCGCCGGGTGGCGGTGATCGAGGCCAAGCTCGCCGACTCCAAGGCGCGCAAGGAAAAGGCAGCAGCGGCCATTAAGGCGGGCGAGGCCTCCAGGCGCAAGTTCGAATCGCAAATCCAGGACCTGCAGCAAAAAGTTTCCAAGTACCGCGACCAGATGCTGGGCGTCAAGACCAACCAGGAGTACAAAGCGCTGACCACGGAAGTGGAATTCGCGCAGCAGCACATCCGCGAAGCGGAGGACAAGATCCTGGAAGGCATGCTCGCGACCGAGTCGCTGGAAAAGGACCTGAAGACCGCGGAGGCGGAGTTGAAGGCGGAGGCCGCGGAAATCGAAAAGGAAAAGGCGGAGGCCCGCTCGCGGACGGAAGTGGACGAAAAAGAGCTGGCGACGTGGAACAGCAAGCGCAGCACGTTGCGCGCGGCGATCACACCGGACGTGCTGCGGCACTACGACCGTGTGCTCAAGCTGCGCGGCAGCGCCATGGCCGAGGCGGTGGACCACCATTGTTCGGTCTGCCAGGTGATGTTGCGGCCGCAGCTGTACAACGAGGTCCGCACCAACGAGCAGTTCATCATCTGTGACTCCTGCCACCGCATCCTCTGGTACGACCCGGCGCGCGATGTACCGGCGGCCGGGCAGGAAACGGCTGTCCCGGCGGAAGCAACCCCGTCGGGCGAGTAAGACGTTCAAGCCCGGAGGCGCGGCGCCGAAGAGTCTGTGTGAGAACTGTGCCGCGCCGCTGGCGCTCGATAATTCTGTGCCACTTCCCCAGCGCTGCCGCGCTGGGCTAACGAATTCCGCCGCTCCGCGGCTAGATTATGGGTGCGTGTAGACCACCGCGCTTCCCGAAAGTGAGTTCTCACACAGACTCCGAAGCCCTGAAAGTGGCACCTGTCCTGCACGTAAATTGGCGAGCCGCGGCACGCATCCGCCGCGGTCATGTCTGGGTGTACCGCTCCGACTTGGTCGGGAGCGACCAGGCGCCGCCCGGGTCGCTGGTCCGGGTGCAGGATGAAGCGGGAAAATTTCTCGGCGCCGCGCTCTACAGCAACAGCTCGCAAATCGCCCTCCGCATGCTCGGCGGTGAGCGCCTGGAGCCCGCCGGGCTGGTGGAATTTCTCCGCGAACGCCTGCTGGGCGCCATCGCCTATCGCCGGCGAATCGTGCGCGACACCGACGCTTACCGGGTTGTCTTCAGCGAGGGCGACGGCCTGCCCGGCCTGATCGTGGACCGCTACAACGATATTGTTTCGTTGCAGGTGCTCACCCAAGCGATGGACCGCGACGAAATCCGGGAAGCGCTCCTCGAGACGCTGGTCGACCAGTTCCACCCCGCCGCCGTGGTGGAGCGGGTTGAACCGCGCATCCGCGAATTGGAGCAGTTGCCGGCGCGCGAGGAAGGCCTGCGTTACGGCGAGAAAACCGACACGCAGTTCACCATGAATGGCGTGCGTTTTCATTTCCACGCGCTCGCGGGACAGAAAACCGGGGCATTTCTCGATCAGCGGGAGAACTACGCGGCGGCCGCAACGTATGCCCACGGCGAGGCACTCGACGTCTTCTGTTACCAGGGCGGTTTCGCGTTGCACCTGGCGAGAGTCTGCTCGCAGGTAACCGCCGTGGACAGTTCGCGTCCGGCATTGGAAATCGCGGAAGAGAACGAAAAACTGAATTCCGAGGCGCACGGCGGGCGCGAGATCGAATGGATGGAAGCCAGCGCCTTCGACCTGCTCAAGGACTACGCGACGGCCGGCCGGCACTACGACACCATCGTGCTGGATCCACCCGCCTTTGCGAAATCGCGCAAGGCACTGGCGACCGCGATGCGCGGCTACAAGGAGCTGAACCTGAGGGCGCTGAAGATGCTGCGGCCGGGCGGCGTCCTGGTCACCTGCTCGTGCTCGTTCCACGTGAGAGAAGCAGATTTTCTGGAGATGCTGCAAGCGGCGGCCTGCGACGCGCGCAAGTCGCCGAAGGTGATCGAGAAGCGCGGCCAGGCCAAGGACCATCCCGTACTGCTGGCTGTCCCTGAAACGGCCTACCTCAAGTGCGTCGTTCTCACCGTGTGACCCTTACCCTGCGGTTACTTCTCGCCGGCGGAATGGCTGCGCTTGCCTAGTTTTGCGGCCTCGCGGCGCCACGATTCCGCCACGAGGCGCTGTTCGTGCGCCAACGATGACGAAACCCGCATCTCTCCGCTGACCACAAAGCGCTCATGGTTCTCTTCCAGCTCATCGGGGATATAACGATAGTTGACCATCACGCCAAAAGAGTCGTGCAGGCCGTAGGGACGCATGTTGGCGAAGGGATTGATGGATTCCAGCCGGGCACCGTTGGAAAAATGGAACTGCGCCACCGCATCGTAGGGCTTTTCGCCGGCCCGTAATTGTGTCAGGTAAGCAAGCGTGAGCCGCTTGAGAGGTGGGGACAGCGCCTTCTGGTGCTCCGCCGGGTTCCGCAACAGGTGGAACAATGCGTCCACTGGATCGTCGAGGCCGGATTCGCGAGTCAAGTCGCCGGCAAAGTCGCGCAACAGACGCGACAGCCGCTCGTGGGTGAATCCGTGGTTGTCCTGGCGCGCGTGCAGCGCGCGCGCCAGGTGCGGGACGGGTGAGAGCGTACTGAAGTTGTCAATTTTCGGCAGCTCCGCTCCAAGCTCGTCCACCACGTGCTTGATCAGGAAATTACCAAACGGAATTCCGCGCAGGCCGTCGAGACAGTTGTTGATCGAGTAGAAGATTGCGGTGTCGGCCTGCTCGGGAGGAAGCACCGGAGCGGTAATATCGAGCAGCGGCTCGAGATGGCGGGCCAATCCCTTGGTGAGCGCCACTTCGACGAAGATGACCGGTTCGCCCGCGAGCGCTGGTTGAAAGAAGGCAAAGCAACGCCGGTCGGCTTCCAGACGGCGGCGCAGGTCCGGCCAGCCGTTGATTTCGTGGACCGATTCGTACTCGATGAGCTTTTCCAGCGTCAGCGCCGAGGTGTGCCAGCCAATCCGCTCCAGGCGCAAGAATCCCCGGTTGAACCAGGAGCGGAACAGGTGTTTCAGGTCCGCGTCCACCACGCTGAGTTGGGGATGAGAGGGGAGGATGCGCAGCAGGTCGCGGCGCAGGGTCACCAGGGAATCGGTGCCGGCGGGCGCGGTGTTGATGCGCCGGAACAATTCCTGCCGCGGGGGTTCGGCGGCCGACTCCAGCGCCGCCGCCGTGGCCGAACCTGGATTGTGCCGGTAGGCCTCGATGGCGCGCTGGATGGCGTCGCGGTCGGGGCTGAAATCCAGCGCCAGCATTTGGAAAAAAGCGAGCTGCTGGGCGCTGTCCATCGCCCGGTACTGTTCGAGGATGCGCTGCGCCAGCACGGTTTGTGACGCCTCGCCGCGCTGCGACAGCAATTGCGTGCACAGCACCCGCATGTCGGTGCCGCGCGCGCCGCGCAGGTTGCGCAAGAGGGTGGCCAGGAATTGCGGCATGTTTTCTGGACCGCCATGCAGCCTGCGGTCTCCCCGAGTATAAGCGAGGAGTAAGGTCTACCGGGACTCGTCGACGCCCCGTTCGAGTTGGCGTAGGTACTCGGCGCTGTCGAAGTGGCCGCGCGACTCGGCGATGAGCCCGTCTGCCCCGATCCGCCACTCCTCGAAGCCGCTGATGCGAACCCGCTTCCCTGTCCCGCCCGGACCCGTGTTAGCGCCGGCGAGAGTCCAGCGATAAACAACCCGGTTCCCCTGTATGGACAGTCCGTCCATGAGCAACGTCATGTCGGGGAAGTCGGTCATGAATCCCTGGGCCACTGCGGCGATGGCGCCACGACCCACGGCCGGCGGACCACCGTTGACGCTGAGCGATCCGGCGGGCGAGTAGCAGGAAGCCACACTCGCGGCATCCTGGCTACCCCACGCTGCGGTGTAGCACTCCGCGAGATTGTGCAACTGAGCTGAGATGGGCATACGAGGCCCTGATGGGTAGGCGAATCGCACCCCCACCCTGGCGGAGCGCAGGGGTGCGGTCGCTCTATTTCTTGGCCATGGTGTATTCGCCGGTGCAGTCCCAAGTGGCGGATTGATCTGCGTTGCCCGCTCCCTTGCAAGTGCCGCTGGCCTTTGCGCCCTTCAGTTTTCCTCCGCCTTCACGCAAAGTCCACTTGTCGGAACCCGCCTGCAGCACGCCGTTTTTCATCGTGCCCATCATCTGGTACGTGTAGAAATTCTTGTCCCCGTTGGCCATGGTTTCGACAAACTCGCCGTGGCCGGTGAATTTGTCGCCGGTGACTTCAATAAACTCGGTGCCCATACCGGACTTTCTCTTCACGCCGTCGATCTCGCCTTTGGGGGCGGTGCAGTTGATCTGGTCTACGGCGTAGGCGTGGCCGGGCTTGTCGCCGACGTCAATACTGTGCTGAATCGTAGCTTTCCCGCACTTCCACTGGTTGTCCATCTTGACTTGTGCCAGAGCGCCGCACGACAGCAGACACACTGAACACAGAATTAGCCAAAGCTTCCTCATTCCTGCCTCCTTGTTGAGTTGCGAAAGTGATGTGGCCGGAGTGACGCGTCCGTCAAATCGCTGAAACCCCACTGCGAACGTACTGGCTGGGTATCTGGGAGAGGCACTATACGCTGCAAGGGCGTCTCTGCCTAGAGAATCCAGCGAGGCGGCTCTATCCCACTCGCGGCGCGTCGATTCGAGATCAGCAGCGCGGTGGTACACTCCACGGCATATGCTCGAAGCAAAAGCTCTGCGCAAGAGCTACGGCAAGGTTGTCGCACTGGACGGCGTCAGCCTGCGTGCGGGTGAGGCGGAGACGGTCGGCCTGCTTGGGCCCAACGGCGCGGGAAAAACCACCACCGTCTCGATCATCGCCGGCCTGCTGCGCCCTGACTCCGGCGAGGTGCTGATCGCGGGCAATCCGTTGCGCGGCGACACCGATCCCATCAAGCGCAAGATCGGCCTGGTTCCCCAGGACATGGCCCTCTACGACGAGCTCTCCGCTCTCGACAACCTCTCTTTGTTTGCCGCGCTCTACCAACTTGACCGTGCCACCGCGAAACGCGCAATCGCCGAAGCACTCGATCTGGTCGAGCTCGCCAATCGCGGCCGGGACAAAGTCGGAACGTTCAGCGGCGGCATGAAGCGGCGCCTGAATCTAGCGGGAGCGCTTCTCCACGACCCGCAAATCCTGCTCCTCGACGAGCCCACCGTCGGGGTGGACCCGCAGAGCCGCAACGCCATCTTCGAAAACCTCGAGACCCTGAAGCGGCGCGGCAAAACGCTCATCTACACCACCCATTACATGGAGGAAGCCGAGCGACTCTGCGACCGCATCGTCATCATCGACCACGGCAAGGTAATCGCCGACGACACCCTCGCCGGGCTGCACCGCATGCTGCCGGTCACGAACGTCCTCGCCATCGAACTTGAAACGCCCGATGGATTGCGTTCGGAACAACTGCGGACCCTGCCGGAGGTCCAGTCGGCGGAGATTCGCGAGGGTGTCTTGCGGATCGGCGTACACAACCTGGCGACCGACACTCCCGGAATCCTGAAGTGGCTGGCCGAGCACGGTCATCCCTATCAGCACCTGGGCAGCGAGCGGCCCAATCTGGAGACGGTCTTTCTGACTCTTACTGGAAGGAGCCTGCGCGACTCATGAGCACTGCTTTCTGGGCCTTGGTGCGAAAGGATCTTCGGATGTTTTTCTCCGACCGCCGCGCCGTGATCGTGGGCCTGCTGGTGCCGATCATCTGCGGCTCGTTCTTCGGCTACCTGTTCGGCGGACGAAAGGGCGAGACGGAAGTCAGCCGCATGCCGGTGCTGGTGATCGACCAGGACCAGAGCGAGGTTTCCGCCGCCATCGTCGCCCGCCTGAGCGCCGACAAGAACCTCGAAGTGAAGCCATCCACCCTGGAAGCCGCGCAGGTGGCGGTGCGCAAAGGCAAGGCCATGGTGGCGATTGTGATTCCCAAGGGCTTCGGCAGCGAGGCAGGACGCGCCCTCTTCTACAGCGGCGCGAAAAAGCCGGAGCTGCGCGTGCTCTACGATCCGTCGCATACCATGGAATCTGGAATGGTCCAGGGAATTCTGAGCGGCGCCGTCATGCAGTCGGTAAGCAAAGAGATGTTTTCCGGCAAGGGTGGGCGCGAGATGGTGAAGCAGTCGCTGGCGGAAATCGACTCCGCCAAAGACATGCCCGGCGCGGACAAGAAGGTCATGCGCGACCTGTTGGGCAGCGTCCAAGCTTTGAACCAGCAGCAGGACCGCGCGCAAACGGCCGGACAACCTCAGGCCACGACGGGCATGAGCATGCCCTACGAAACGCGCGCCGAAGCCATCACCTCCGGCTCCGGCATTCAGTACAACGGGTACGCACATTCGTTCGGTGGAATGGGAATTCAGTTCATCCTCTTCATGGGACTCGACGTCGGCCTCCGCCTTCTGCTGCTGCGCAAGAGCGGACTGTGGCAACGGCTGCGAGCGGCGCCACTGTCGCGCAGCGTCCTGCTGGGCAGCCGGGCGATCAGCGCGGCCATCATTGCGGCATTTATCATGCTCTTCCTCTTCGCCTTCGCGCGCCTGGTGTTTGGAGTTCGCATTCAAGGCAGTCTGCTTGGATTCTTCGGAATCTGCGCAGCCTTCTCGCTGATGACTGCCGCCTTCGGGCTGATGGTGGCGGCGCTCGGCAAAACGCTCGAAGCCACTCGTGGAATCTCCATCATGGCGACACTGATCATGGTCATGCTGGGTGGCGCGTGGGTGCCGGCGTTCATCTTTCCGCGCTGGTTGCAGCAGGCCACCCTGGTTGTGCCGACGCGCTGGGCGATGGACGGCCTCGACGCCATGACCTGGCGTGGCCTGGATCTTTCCGCCGCCCTGCCGCCCATCGCCGTGCTGCTTTTGTTTACGGCGTTATTCGGGACGGTCGCCGTGACGCGCTTCCGCTGGGAGGCGGAAGGCTAGGCGCGCTTCAGTTGGCGGGACAAGCGGCTCCCGCGGCCGCCCAACGCGCGTTCGCTTCGCGGCCGCACTGCACATTGGAGTGCTCGCGGCCAGCAGCCTGAGCCGAGCGCATCCGATAATCCATGTCGTGCGGAGAGAGACTTGCTACTATCGGGTCAGCGAATGAGGTCCTCTTAATGTCCCGATCACGCGCATTCCTCCTGTCCGCGATCCTGCTGCTGAACCCCATGCTTCTCGGCACGAAGCAGAAAGCCACCCAAGACTTCAATACGTTTCTTGCTACCTTCAAAAGCGCCGTCGAGCAGAAGGACACAGAGACGCTCGCGAGGTTGATGTCGCCAAGCTTCGATTTCATCCGTGCCACCAACGTGCCGCCGGGCGCCGTGTTCAGCGGCCTGGACTCAAATCATGGCCAGCAGTGGCTGAACCTGCAGCAGGCGGCGCAGGGCACCCCCATGCCCTATGCCGGAAGCGGCCCCTACAAGAATTCGCGCGTGCTGCGGTGCACACCGCTTGAGGGGGTGTCCTACTGCCTGGTCATTTTCCAGAAGGATTCCCAGAAGCGCTGGCGCTGGCGCGCGATGGTCATGCCCACCTGGGGATGGAGCGGCGGGTGGCCCCCTTAACCATTCCCGGCGCCGCAAGCGGATTTCTGAAATGGGTTTTTTAGACGCGAAGGAAGCATGGCCGGGACGGGCAGATTTGAACTGCCGAACGCGCTCGTTCTGGCGAACGAGCGGCCCCTCGCACGCGTTCTTTTGCGCGCATTCGCTTCGCGACCGCGCTGCACATTGGGGTGCTCGCGGTCGGCCCCTCAAGCGCATTTCTGGAATGTGAATTCTGAACGCGAGGAATGGAATGGTCGGCCCTAGCAGACGATTTTCGAACTTGGGCGATAGCCGGACTGCCCGATTCCGCTCCGCTGTCGTTCTGAGATTTGGGATTCCCACCGTTCGAAAACCGCGAACGGTGGGGCCCCAGTTCACTTGTTCGGTTCAAAAGTTAAGGAAGGGTGCGCCACCCGCCAATTTGGTGCGATGGTCCGTCAGCTTTTAGTGTCAAGGCTTAATGTAGTGTCTGATAGGCTTAATGGGTTGCGGGATTTTGTGGCGTAAAGGTACAGGATCGAGATAATCAAGCGCAAATGTCTGTGGGGAGCCAAGTACAGGTGAGCCAATCGAAAGTGGGCCATCGCCCGTATTCGGAAAAGCAAGATAGTTCCAATTGCGACCCCTAAAACCGATGGCATGCGAAGGGCCACAAGGATCGAGGGTAGTACTAGCTATCGTCAGTGAGCTGTCTGCAATACAGGTAACCACAAAAGTTTCGCTAAGCCCAGGCGTAAGTGCGGAGGCTACGACATAGTCCGCATGCTCGTCCTCATCATGCTCAATTCCTACATAGTGGCCATCCGCAGTGCGCAGATAAACTTGCTCGCCTGATACGAGGGGGTTAAGAACGCTGCCATTAGGGCTGAGCAAGGTAAAAATCTCTTCGGGGCTTGGCCGGCTCATTACTGGACTTACGAACCCATTCGGATCATCGGTGTCATATTCTGCCATTCTTGCGTTGACATCACTGCCCCCACCATTTACCGCATATACGTAGGTCACCCACATTGATACTCCAACATTTGTAGCGCCCCCAAATGTAGGTAGAGAATACAATCGGATTCTCATAATTGCTCCTTTTGTTAGAACTACCTCAACCTTCAAAATTGCTCGCTTTGCGGAGTGCGAGAATTGCACGTCTTTTCGGAAGAATTGTGCTTTGGCCGGAGAGTCGGATGCTAGCATCCATTCCCGGCGAAGGTTCGGATATCTACTTGTTGTTACGAATTCAGAACAGACGACCCGGAATTTTGTTGTGACGTTCAAAACCGAAGGAATGGTCGCCGTTGTAAGTTCTTGGTCTAGCCTCGTTTAAATAATTGGTCGGGACGGGCAGATTTGAACTGCCGAACGCGCTCGTTCTGGCGAACGAGCGACCCCTCGCACGCGTTCTTTTGCGCGCGTTCGCTGCGCGACCGCGCTGCACATTGGGGTGCTCGCGGTCGGCACTCAAGCTGACGTGCGGCGCAGAGATTTGTGCAGGAGAAAAGAATGGTCGGGACGGGCAGATTTGAACTGCCGAACGCGCTCGTTCTGGCGAACGAGCGGCCCCTCGCACGCGTTCTTTTGCGCGCATTCGCTTCGCGACCGCGCTGCACATTGGGGTGCTCGCGGTCGGCAGCCTCAAGTGCGTTGCTAGAGATGAAATTTGGTGTGGAAGAAAAGATTGGTCGGGACGGGCAGATTTGAACTGCCGACCCCTCGCACCCCAAGCGAGTGCGCTACCAGGCTGCGCCACGTCCCGACGGAAGAGCTAGTACCGAGTACCAAGTACCTAGTGGGGTGAATCCATTTTAGCAAACGGCGGGAGGAATCGGGTGATCCAGACATCGGGTGATCGGGTGATCCGGCGATCGGGTGATCGGCGTAAGCGTTGAAGCAGGTTCTTGATATCCCGAAGGCTTTCAAATCACCCGATCACCAGATCGCCCGATCACTCCTCGATTCCCAGCTTCTGCCGGCCTTCGGGGCTGATCCGGTCCGGAGTCCAAGGCGGATCCCACACCACATTCACCTTCGCGTTGTTCACTCCGGGCGTACTGAGCAGGGTGGTGCGCACGTCGCGGCTGATTTCGGTATGCGAAGGGCAGCCCTGGGCGGTGAGCGTCATGTCCACCGTCACGTCGCCTTCGTTCTCCACCTGGACGTTATAGATCAGGCCCAGATCCACGATGTTCAGCGGAATCTCCGGGTCGTAGCAGTTGCGGAGGCGCTCCATGATGTCGTCCACAGTCGGCATGGGGATATTGTACCGAAAATGCGTACCCCGTAAGTCACCTGCCTCGCCTCGCTGCGGCGCACATAATTGAGGACGAACCCGGAAGCGAGGAGCCGCGGCCGTGAACTCGGCCCCAGCAAGGACATTCGTTTCTTTCGTCGTGCCCGGAGGCGCGCTGTTGCTGGCGGCGCTGGTGCTGGCGCACGTCCCGGCGGCGCACGCTACCGCGCCTTACGTGGTCAACTTTTTGTTGTGGACCGCCATGTTCGGCGCACTCGCCATGGCCTGGCGGTTCCATTCCAGCCGCGTGGTCTTCGCCGCCGTGGTGCTGTGCCTTGCCGACCGCGCGCTGGTCATGCTGGGACACGCGTCGGCGCCGGCGGCCAATGCGGGATTCGCGCTGCTGGCGCTGCTGGTCCCGCTGAACCTCGTCTTCTTTTCGGTGATTGGCGAGTGCGGGCTCACCCTGGCGTCGGTGGGATCGGGCGTGGGCATTGTTTCGGTGCAGGCGGTGGCGGTCATCGTACTGGCGCGCCCGGAGAACCTGGAATTCGCGCGCTGGGCAGAACGCACATATTTGCCGGGAGGGCTGTTCGCCTGGACACCATTGCCCCAACTGGCGCTGCTGGCGGGTGCGGGCGCCGCGGCCTGGCTCGGCATGCGCATGGCCCTGCTGCGCAAGCCGGTGGACAGCGCCTTCTTCTGGAGCGTGTGTGCCGCCTGTGCCGGGCTGCACGTGGCGTCACCGGGGCGGGCGTCGTCGCTGTACCTCGCCACCGGCGTGCTGATGTTTGCCGCCGCGCTGGTCGAAACCTCGTACCTGCTGGCCTTCCATGACGAACTGACGGGACTGCCCGGGCGGCGCGCGTTCAACCAGGCGCTGCTCGCCCTGCATGACACCTACTCCATCGCCATGGTGGACGTGGACCACTTCAAGCGCTTCAACGACACCTACGGCCACGACACCGGCGACCAGGTTTTGCGCATGGTTGCCGGGCGGCTGGCACAGGTCGGGGGAGGCGGGCACGCCTTTCGCTATGGAGGCGAGGAGTTCGTCATCGTGTTTCCCGCCCACAACGCGGCGGACTGTGTTCCGCACCTGGAGGAGCTGCGCGCGGCCATTCAACGGTCCAGTTTTATGGTGCGCGGCCCGGATCGCAGCGACCGCCGGCGCGATGAGCGGCGCTACACCAAGCCGGGGCGGCGTCCGGTGGGCAGCGCGCGGACCAGGACGGCGGTGACAGTGAGCATGGGAGTGGCCGAGTCAAGCGTCAGGTTGTACACGCCGGAGCTGGTCATCGAGGCGGCCGACCAGGCGCTTTACCGCGCAAAAGATAACGGGAGAAACCGGGTGGAGGCGGCGGGGAAAGCGAAGCATATAGCGCAGCCCACCGCGGTCGGCACCAGGTAGTTGGTAGCTGCATTTAGTGATTTAGTGATTTGTGATTTAGTGATTTACCAATCGCGTGGCGAACCGACAAATCACTCAATCGCAAATCACTCAATCACTAGAACTGGTTTCAAAAATGCATTTTCGCCTGAGGAAAAATGTCCCTCAGGGGCTAAGAGGCTGCTGAAAAACTCGCGTAGGTGGAACGAAAATGAGATTCCTCGGGGGTGAAGCCCCTCGGAATGACAGTAATAAAGGGCTCTTGCGGCGCGGCTGAAGCCGCGCCCTTTCAAAACGAGCTTCACTCGGAGTTTTTCAGCAGCCTGCTAAAGGCCACTATTCTTGCGGCCTCGAGCGGCACGGCTCCCTCCGCTTCGCTCGGGACAGGTTCCGCCGTGCCCTACCCCCAAAAAGCCCTACCCAAAAACCGATTCTTGAAACCAGTAAACCAGTTCTAAATACCAAAAGAACTCACGCCTTGGCGCTTCGTTCCATTACTTGTTCCGAGGTCATGCCGTAGAGCGGCGGCGTTGGCACGCCCAACATTCCCAGGTAGACATAAATCTCGCCGCGATGGTGGATTTCATGCTCCACCACCAGCCGCAGCACCTTCCACCGTTCAGAACTGGCAGGAAGAAGAAAGCAGTGTCCGCAGCCCAGTTGACCAGCCGCGCGAAAGCAGCGTGGCTCACATGAGGCGATCGTTGGAGCACCACAATGTTCAATTCTGAGTCATACAGAAAGGCGCAGGGCTCCGAGTGGCTTGAGTGCAGCGATAACGACCGGATGCATTCGCATCTGGTCCGCAACATTATCCAATAACGCACTAAATCTGCTAGGCAGCGACACAAGATGTCCGCGCCGCATGAATGACGAGTTCTTCTCCTGCGTCTGTTCTGAATTCGGAACAAATCGTATTTTCTGAACAGTAGAGGTTCTCGTGCGCGTACATTCGCGGCCACTATGCGCGAAGCAACCGATAGCAGCATCATTCGATCCGTCACGAACGGTCGTCGTCAAATTCACCTGTGGATAAGCGAGGCTGACTATTCGTTTGTGCGGTCAATCGCGCGTGCAAAAGAAGTCTCAATCTCACAGGTGATACGCGCCCTCATACACGAACATAGGCGAACATCCTCGACGAACGCAAGCCTCCTTTAGCAACTTGAAGTTCCGAAACGGAACACTCGGCTAGCTATTTTGTTGTACCAGTGTTGTACAACTCGCTTGCGCGACCTCGTGCGCAAGAGTATCGCTGCCGCGCTTTCACGGGTCTTGGAGAGTGCTGGGCCATCTGTAAGGTTGAGAACCGATCACATACCGTCTAGGGGGACATGACGATGAAGATCAACTCACGCTTCTGTACCCTTGTTGTAACTGTATTGTGCTCTCTAACGTCGATCAACACTTCCGCACAGGTTTGTGAGTGCGTACCGTACTGTGAGCTTACCGAGTGCTCATGCGGAGTGTTGGATACGTGTTTCTGCGAGTGTGTGGGCTGCCCCACACCGATCATAATCAACGTTTCCCGTGGAGACATCGTACTCACGGATGTAGCGAACGGAGTACTCTTCGACATTAACGCTGACGGCTTGCCAGAACAGATTGCCTGGACTAAAGCAAACTCACAAGTCGGCTTCTTAGTGCTCGACCGCAATGGAGATGGAGTCATAAACAATGGCACCGAATTATTCGGCAATGTGACTCCACAACCTTCTTCAAAAACACCAAATGGCTTTCGAGCACTTAGCGAGTTCGACAAGCCTGAGAACGGAGGAAACGGTGATGGAGTGATCGATTCACACGACGCAGTGTTCCCGCGGCTCTTGCTGTGGATAGATGCTAACCATAACGGTATCTCCGAGCCTGCTGAACTGCACCCGTTCTCGGAGTTCGGGATTACGAGTATATCGCTTGACTACCGACAATCGCAGAGAACAGACGAGTTTGGAAACATCTTCCGCTATCGCTCTAAAGTCATTATCGGTGGACACAGCACATGGGCCTACGACGTTTTGCTGATGAGTAAACCGCCAGGTTCAACTCGATAGCGGACACTTAGTTTCACTGACCACAATGTTTCGTGTTCGACTTCAATGAGGGCAATAACGATGCTAAATCGACGCGTTCTAAAGGTGCTTGCGATTACATTCGGATTGCTACTTCTTCCGGCAATGACGACCCGTATGTTGAGTGTAGCTGCGCTGCTGCCTCCACATCCAACCTTCTCCCAAGTGAAACACGTTTTTGTGCAGTCAACACAACATCAGATCGCAGTACCACATCGAGGTCTGCTGTCGCAGGTTCGCTTCACGTTTATTCCGAGTGCTCAGGCATGTGCCACCACGTTTTGCGACACCTCAACAACGAAGCCGACCTGTAACGACGAGAATTGCGATCGAAGAATGTGCGGTAAATGCCCGGATTGCTGGAACGGACCATGCACAATTTACACATGCGCCGTCACAACGACTATCAACAGGGCATGCAAGTTCAAGTACAATAGCTATCCCCCCTGTGGCACTTGTCGTAACGACACTGCTTCGAGTGACTGTGTACAGTTGTAAATGGAGAATAGGGTGACACTATGTTGAAACTCATGACGTTCTCAATACTCTTGCAACTCTTCCTGAGCGCTGGTACCGCACAAGAAGTTCCAGTTGTTCTTTCTGTCGGCGGCCAGAACGAGACAGGATTCCTCACGAAATGGGATTATGCCGCCCAACGCGCGATCTTCTTTAGAGACACGCGTGTAGCGTCAGTGCCAGCCGTCCAAATGGTTGCGCAAAGCGGTAGTATGATTTCAATTTATCCTTTGCTGGATCTCCCGGGGGCGCTCAGTATTGGCGTATGGGATGTGGCACAAACGCCGTCAGGAGGCGTTGTGTTCAGTGCAATAGCACAATATACGGCGGAATCGTCCAAGCCTCGCGTGTTGAAGTCCCTCCTGATGACGTACGACCGAGATGGAAAACTTGAAAGGATATGGGATGTATATCCATATCACCACCACCATCTTGCAGTCGCCGCTGACGGAAGCGTATTCGCCTTAGGGACTAAGGACACTAAAGAACGAGGTTATCCGCTATTAATCAAATACTCTTCTGCGGGAAGAGTTCTCGGGGAGTTTCTCCCGGCAAGTCAATTCGCCGTAGGAGATGAAGTGGTGGAATCAGGCTCTGAGTGTGGCGAAACAGAGATGTTTGTCGCCGGAGATCAACTTGTGCTTTGGCTCGCACCTGCCGAAGAGATACTCACAATATCCCTTTCAGGCGGAATACGCGGACGGTACCCCTTGCACAAGGTACTTGCAAACATGGCGACTAATAATAACGCTGCGAAGGCGAAAATAATAAAGATGTCGCCGACGCAAACTGCGGGGACGTTTCTTGCACAAATCCAGTTATGGCCCGCAGCGGGTGACGCCACATCGAAGGTGCGTACAGTCATGGCTGTGCTTCCTACCAATGGTGACGGGCAGCTTGTGACAAGTAAGTCTCCTGAGGGAGGGAAATTTCTAGGGCAGACCAAGAGCGGCAAAGCTGTCTATCTTGAATACAAACCCCCCGTCGGACTTGTCTTGCACACATACGAATAGACGTGCGCAAAGGCTGTCTCTGAGTAATTGTTGATCGATCTGGTTTTCGCGTTTTCTACGAATTCTGTACTTGAATCTAGTCGCTGGCCAGCTTTTTCGCGATTCGTGCTTAGTGACGACCTGGGCGGGTGGCCCGGCGCGAGAAAATTTCGACGGACTCGGCGTGCAGGCGTTCGACGAAGGCGAGCACGTTGTCGTAGCCGTCGGCCAGTTCGCGCCCGCATCCGTGATAGCGGCTGGGCTTGCCCTGCACGATTTCCGCCCACAGATAGCGCTCAATCGTCGCCAGGTGCCGCAGCACGTCGCCGAGCGTGAACTTGCCGGGCGCGTAGGTCCACTCCAGCTTGTCCGCCGGAATCACGCGCGCCACCCGCATGGTGCGCTCGCGAACGTTTTTGTAATAGGGCAGGAATGACTCGATGTGGGTGATTTCCATGGGCGTGATTTTAATGTGCTGCGGAAACGCGCTGCATGAATTTTGTCCCCTCGGGGATTAGTGTGCGCTGCTCCTCGCCAGGACCTTATGCGGCAGCAGGTAAGTGAATCCCACAAACACTTCCCAGCGCGTGGATGTACTGGTGAATCCATGATTGAAACCGCCATCGATCACGAGGTTTTTCCGCGGATTGTAGTTCAGCGCCCACAAGTTGCCGACGGCATGACTGCGGAGAAAGGGCTGAGTGAAATGCCAGATTTCTCCGGAGATCCCGAATTTCCCGCCCAGCGGATGGGAAACCGAGAGCGTCTGCCCGAACTGGGCGCGGTGAATCGCGTTGTCGATGACTTCGTTGAAGAGATAATTGGTGTCGTAGTGAAAGCCTTTTACGTCCGCGCTGGCAAGCAGGATCAGCGAGTTTCTGGCGCTGCCAATATCGAGGTCGGGTGAGTTTCCACTGTAGACGCGGCGGAAATAACTCAAGGCAATGGTCGGACGCGCGCCTTCTCCCTGATGGACAACTCCCTGCACTCCCAGTGCCACGTCTCCCGTCCCGTTGGCAGTTTGATGGTCAGCGCGGGAATGGGCAAACGGTTCTGATACGGCCAGCAATTCGATCCGGCGCGTGAAAGCAAACTTCACCACCTCGTTGAAACTCGACTGGGAAGAGAATTCGGGAGAGTGCCACGCACCCACGTACCCGGATTCAAATTGAAGGTAGCCAACCGGAGTGAGGGTGGCGGGGGTGGAGACGGTTGGTCGGCCGGGATTGGCCGTAGGTTCATCCGGTTGGACCTGCTGCGCCGCCGCGGAAACCGCGACGCTCACCAACAATAACTGGAGTGATACCGACCAGCGCCGGGTCATCGCACTTTCGCCGCGCGCTTCATTTCGCCTTAAGAAGAAGCACGGGCACATTGATACTGTGCTGAACCCGGGTGGCGGTGACGCCACGAACTAGATCGGAAAAAAAACGGTGTCCGTGGGTACTCATGGCCACCAGGTCGCAACCCTTCTGCTTGACCCATTTGATAATTTCATTCGCCGGGTCGCCATACGCCAGTTCGGCCTGCGCCGGAATGCCCGCCGCGAGAAACTCGGAGCGCACTTGTTCCAGATAGGCAGTGTCTTCGGCGATTTCGGGACTGACCGCGTCCGGGCCATAGGTTCTGGCGGCCCATCCATCGGCGACATGAAGCAACACTACCTTGCTGCCCGCGAGCTTCGCGAGCTGTTTGACGTGCTCGATGATGGCCCGGTCCGTTGGCGTGCCATCCAAGGTCACGAGAATTTTTTCGTACATCGGCTCTTCCGTTTCTGTCGTAAAGGCGTCATCCACCGGTGATGACCTGCCAGGCAGCTTTGAGCGAGTCCGGCAGGCCATAAATGTCCATCGCGGTGATCAGAATTGCGCTGCCCCAGCCGGCAATCAAGAGAAACCATCCGTTCTTCCACGTCCCCATTCGCTTTCGGGAACTGGTGAAGTGCAGGAGCGGGAACATGGCGAACGGAAGCTGCAGCGCCAGCACCACCTGACTGAGGGTCAGCAGATCGGTAACGCTGCTGTCGCCTCGGAGGCCGATTATAAAGACCGCCGGCAGGATGGCCAGGGTGCGGGTGATGAGCCGCCGCACCCAGGGCTGAATGCGCCAGTGCATGAAGCCTTCCATCACGACCTGGCCGGCCAGGGTGCCGGTGATGGTGCTGCTCTGGCCGCTGGCCAACAGCGCCACTGCAAACAGCGTGCTGGCTGCGGTGGTTCCCAGCAACGGCGCCAGAGTCAGATAGGCGAGCCGAATCCAATCACTGTCGGCGCTGAACTTGACCACCTGGCCCCCGGCCACGGTCACGCTTTCCTTGCCGAAGAACACGGTCGCCGCCAGCACCAGAATCGCTGCATTGACGAAGAAGGCAATGGACAGGGCGACGACGGAATCGATGGTGTTGAACTGGATGGCGCGACGAACCGACAGTTGGTCCTTCTGCAACTGGCGGCTCTGGACCAGGGCCGAGTGCAGGTACAGGTTGTGGGGCATCACGGTGGCGCCGATCATGCCGATAGCGACGTAGAGCATCCCCGAGCGACGAAAGTGCGGCGACACCAGCGCCCGTCCCATCTCCAGAAAGCCGGGGTGGGTCTGCGGGAGCACGAAAATCTCGATGAAGTAGCACACGCCGATGGTGGCGATCAGCAGCAGGACCACGGCCTCGATGGTCCGCATTCCAAAGCTTTGCAGGGCCAACAGCAGGAGCACGTCCAGGCCGGTGATGATGACCGCCCACAGCAGCGGGATATGGAACAGCAAATTTAACGCGACCGCGCTCCCCAGGACTTCCGCCAGGTCGCAGGCGCCAATAGCCACTTCGCTCATCAGCCAATTGGGCCAGCGGGTCCAGTTGGGGTACCAGTCGCGGCAGCATTGGGCGAGATCCTTGCCGGCGACCACGCCCAATTTCGCGGCAATGACCTGCATGAAGATGGCCATCAGGCTGGCCAGGCCGACCACCCACAAAAGCCCGTACTTGAACTGCGCGCCGCCTTGCAGGTCCGTTCCCCAGTTGCCGGGGTCCATGTAGCCGACGCTGACCAGAATCGCCGGCCCGACGAAAGCCCGCCACTGCTCCCAGAAGCCGGCCTGATGGTGCGGCACCTCGACGGTGCTGTGCATCCCCTCCAGCGAGACATGGCCGATCTCAGAACGGTTGGCCAAACTATTCTCCCTTATCCAGACTTAGCGCCTGAAACTGAAGCATGGTTAATGTGAGGTTCGTGCCGGGCGATCCGGCGCCACCCAGACCTTGTCCGCCGCGGGGCTGCCGAGCGGGACCTCGCCGCGCTCCGTGGCCAGGGTCAGAGTCTGGTCGTAATGGCGCCCCAGGACGCGAATGTGCGCATCGGGGCGCACGCCGCGCTGGTCGAGAAATTCCAGCAGGCGCGGATCGCGCTCGTACACGCTGCGCACCACGTAGCTCTTCCCCGTTTCCGCCTGCGCCAACTGGACCAGCCCGCGGCGCTTGCGGCTGGCCGCACTCTCCGGCGTCATCAGGTTGCCATGCGGGCAAATGCCGCCGCGGCCGAGTTTTTTCACCAGGCGCGCTTCAAAGTCCGCGGAAACAGCATGCTCCAGGCGCTCGGCCTCCTCGTGGACCTTGGTCCACTCCATGCCGAAAATCTCGTGCAGCATGCGCTCGATCAAGTGGTGGCGCACGGTCAGCCGGCGCGCGATCTCCCGCCCTGCCCCGGTGAGCTGCACCCGGCCGTCTGCCTGCACTTTCACCAGGCCATCGCGCTTGAGGCGGCGCATGGCCATGGTCACCGCCGGCGCGGAAACCGAAAGCCAGTGCGCCAGCGTGGCCGAGATCACGGCCTGGCTCTCGCTCTCCGCCTCCAGAATCGCCTTGAGGTAGTCCTCTTTCGAGACGGTAATCATTGCACCGGGATTATACTCCAAAACTTAACTATAGTTAACAACATCATGATTTTCGCGTTTCTCGTGCGCAGATCCTTCACCACCGAGCCACCGAGTGCACCGAGATCCACCGAGACCGGAGGCTTAACCCAGAGGACGCTGGGGACGCGGAGGACCGTAGAAGCCCTTAATTTTTTCTTCCTGCTGCTTCCTGCGCCTGCTGCGTGATTGAGACCCGGTCAGCTCGGTGGGCCTCGGTGCCCTCGGTGTCTGGGTGGTGAGTTTCGCCGCCGCCCGTGGACTGCCCAGAAAGTGGCGCTTGAAAGGTGAATCGCGAAACCTGTACTCTGGGCGGCACATGAAGGTTCTGGTGATTGGCAGCGGCGGGCGCGAGCACGCGCTCGTCTGGAAACTGCGGCAGTCGAAGCGCGTCCGGCAGGTGTACTGCATTCCGGGCAACGGCGGCATTTGCGCTGAGGCGGAATGCTCCGCGGCCGACGTGCGCAATCTGGATTCGCTGCTGGAAGCCGCCCATCGCATCCAGCCTGATCTCACCGTGGTGGGGCCGGAGGGGCCGCTGTCGCTGGGCGTGGTGGACGAATTCCAGCGGCGCGGACTGCGCATTTTCGGCCCCACGGCGGCGGCCGCGCGCCTGGAATCCAGCAAGAGCTTTGCCAAGGAATTCATGTACCGGCATCGCATTCCGACCGCGCGCTATGCGATCTGCGATTCCATGGAGGAAGTGCGCGAGAACATCGAGCAGTTCCGCGCGCCGGTGGTGGTGAAAGCCGACGGGCTGGCGGCGGGCAAGGGCGTGGTCATTGTCAAGAGCCGCGAGGAGGCGATGGCGGTCGCCGCCGACATGCTGTCGGGCAAGATGGTGGGCGAGGCCGGCGGGCGCGTGGTGCTGGAGGAATTTCTGGAGGGCGACGAACTCTCGTTTCTGGTGTTGAGCGACGGCGAGCGGGTCACGCCGCTGGTCGCGGCCCAGGACCACAAGCGCGTCGGCGACGGCGACACCGGCCCGAACACCGGCGGCATGGGCGCGTACTCCACTCCGATGCTGGTGGACGACCAGATGCGCGACTGGCTGGTCAACCACATCGCGCGTCCGGTGGTGGCCGGCATGCGCGAGGAAGGCACCGAGTTTCGCGGCATCCTGTACTGCGGGTTGATCATGACCGCGCGCGGGCCGATGGTGCTGGAATTCAACGCGCGCTTTGGCGATCCGGAGACGCAGCCGATGGTCATGCGGTTGGAAAGCGACCTGCTGGGGCCGTTCATCGCCTCCATTGAAGGGCGGGTGAGCGACGGCGATTTCAAGTGGTCGCAGGACTCCTCGGTCACCGTCGTGCTGGCGTCGGGCGGATACCCGGGCGCTTACGAAACCGGCAAGCAGATCTTTGGACTGGAAGACGCGGGGGCGATGGAGAACGTGGTGGTGTTTCACGCCGGTACGGCGCGGCGTGAGGGCGCGTACTTCACCGCGGGCGGGCGGGTGCTCGGGGTCACCGCGCGCGGCCCCGATCTGCGGACGGCGATCGATCGCGCCTACGCGGCCTGCGCCAAGATCCGCTTCGACGGCATGCATTACCGCAAGGACATCGGCGCGCGCGCCCTCAAGAAGTAAGCGCTTACCGCAAAGGACGCAAGGGCACGCAAAGGCAATTGTTAAATCACCTTCGCGAACTTTGCGTACTTTGCGGTTGATTTTTGCAAGAGGATGGAATGGCAAAGACACCAGTGGTCGCCATCGTCATGGGCAGCGACTCCGACCTGGAGATCATGCGGGAGGCGGGAAAGGCGCTGGAGGAATTCGGCATCGCCTACGAGATGGATGTCACCTCCGCTCACCGCTCGCCGGCGCGCACCAGCGAATTCGCGCGCAACGCCGCGGGGCGCGGCATCCGGGTGATCATCGCGGGCGCGGGCGGTGCGGCTCACCTGGCCGGGGTGATTGCCGCCGAGACCACGCTGCCCGTCATCGGCGTACCCATTCCTTCCACTTCGCTGGGCGGCCTGGATTCGCTGCTGGCGACGGTGCAAATGCCGGCGGGAATCCCGGTGGCGACGGTGGCGGTCGGCAAACCCGGCGCCACCAACGCCGGGATCCTGGCGGCGCAGATGCTGGCGCTCGGCGATCCTGAAATCGCGCGCCAATTGAAAGGCCACAAGGAAAAGCTGGCGCGCGGCGTGGAAGAGAAATCGAAGAAGCTGAAGAGCGGGAAGTAGTTCCGGTTTCGCGTTTCAGTTTCAGGCGATCAGTTAGAAGTTTCTGCCGGCTTCGGCATCATCTCCGGTACAGTCACGAACTCATATCCCTCGCCCTTGTATCTCTGGATGATAAGCTCCGCCGCGCGCACGGAGGCGGAGCGGTCCATGCCGATGCGCAGATGCCCGCCGTCGTGCATCAAGATGACGTCGCCGCCGAGCACCTGCCGGTGGACCAACCGGGTGATCTTTTCCGGGGAGTGCGGATTCCAGTCCCAGGCGGTGACGCTCCACATGATGGGCTCCAGACCCATGTCGCGCGCGGTTCGCAACACGATGGGAGTGCGTCCGCCGTAGGGCGGGCGGAAGAGACTGGCGCGCACCACTCCGGCATTATCGAGCGCGCGCTCGCAGTCTTGCAGTTCCCGGCGAACCACGCTGCCATGGTGGAAAATCAGGTTCGGGTGGGTGTGCGTGTGGTTGCCGACGGCGTGGCCGGCGGCGGCGACGGCGCGCGCGATCTCGGGCCGCTGTTCGACGAAGCCGCCGATCATGAAAAACGTGGCGTGAACATTGTGGCGCGCCAGCACGTCAAGCAGGTGAAGGGTGTGCGGATCGTTGGGGCCGTCGTCGAAAGTGAGGGCCAGCCGGCGGGACGGGCGACGCTCTCCGATGAAGGTGCGGCCGTACAGCTGCGACCGCGGGGCCATGCTGTTGTAGCCGGCAGTGACGGCGGCAACTGCGCCCGCGATAATTGGTAGAAGCATGTAGGCGGATTGTAAGGTCGATCGGTCAATCGGTCTATCGGTCTTTCGGTCAATCAGTCGGTGCGCCGAATTTGTCAACCTGTTTTTGACTGACCGACCGATCGACTGATCGACCGTTTACTGAATCCGCAATTGCTTCCCGCAAAGTTGCGGGTTATGCTGCGCGCAGTTCCCAGGACGAGGCACCCCAGCGAGCCAAAAGCCGGCTCGCTGGGGACCCCGCAAACGGCGACCCGGCACCATGGCCAATCTTTTCGAGCTACCCCGATATATAGCAATCGAAGGTCCCATTCGCGTGGGCAAAAGCACGCTGGCGGAAGTGCTGGCGGAGCGGCTGCACGCGCAACGCATCTCCGAGCCGGAAGACAACCCGTTCCTGCGCGCCTTCTACGACGGCGAGCGCGGCGCGGCCTTTCAGGCGCAAATGGCGTTCCTGGTGCGGCGATTCGAGCAGCTCAAGGCGCTGGACGTGGGGCCGAAGTCGCGGCGCGTCGTGGTGGCCGACTACATTTTCGAAAAAGACAAGCTCTTCGCCTGCCTCAACCTGACCGACTCCGAGTTGGAGATTTACAACCGCTTTTATAGCGAGTTCCGCGCGCAGGTGCCCACGCCCGACCTGGTCATCTATCTCCAGGCCACGCCCGAGGTGCTGAAAAAGCGCCTGCGCAAGAAGGGCGCGGCGGCGGAATCGGCGATCAGCGACGACTATCTGGAAGAAGTCGCGCGCGCCTACGAGCATTTCTTCTTTCACTACACGGGCAGCGACCTGCTGATCGTCAACACCTCCGACATTGACTTCGTGGACCGCAACGAAGACCTGCAGGAGCTGTTGCGCAAGGTCAGCGAACCGGTGCGCGGCACGCAGTACTTCCTGCCGCTGGGCGGGCAGGCGGCCAGCGCGTAATCGGGCGCAAGGCGCAAAGTTGAAGGCCTTCGAGCGCGCGGAGCCTGGGCGCGCCTCGCGCTAGAATCCTGACTGCATGCAGAGATCGAGATCCATGCGCGAGGTGCTGGAGGCGCTGGAGTGGGTGCGGCGCGAGATGATGTACCACGGCTCGCCCGACTTCATCCGGCAGCGCGAGCTGGAGGGACGCGTGCGCCAACTGGCCGCGCGGCTGGCGCGCAGGGAATCGGGGGCGGCAGCCGCCAGCACGCCGGCCTGTGACAACGCGCCTCCGCCCACGAAAAACCAAGCGACACGGTAAGCACGGCGGGCCCCCGAGTAGAGCGTGGTTCTTCACCACCGAGACACCGAGTGCACCGAGGTACACCGAGGAAATTTTCCTATTTCTTCCTGAAAGGGATTTCTCGGTGATTCTCGGTGTGCTCGGTGTCTCGGTGGTGGTTCAGGCGGAACGCGCCCGCCTCTCCTGCGGCAACAGGCTGGCGTAGATGAACTGAGTCGCCGGGGTAGGCACGCCGGCTGCGCTGCCGAGGCGATGGACGCTGCCGATGATGGCCTCGAGTTCCGAGGGGCGTCCGGCGGCGACGTCGCGCTGCATGGAAGCGGTGCCTTCCCCGGGCATGGTGTCGATGAAAGCCATGGTGCGCGCGACGATGTCGGGGGCGATGCGCACGCCACGCTTGGCGGCCACGGCGGCGACCTCTTCCATGACCTGCTGCAGCAGGGCGCGCGTGGGCGGGGATTGGCGGACTTCGCCGACGTTGGCGCGCGACACGGCGCCCACGCCGCTCACGGCAGCGATGAACAACAGCTTCTCCCAGAGCGCCGCCTGAATGTCGGGCGCTTTCGATACATTCACGCCGGCGTTGCGGAACGCGTCGTAAAGGGCTTTCGCATTGCCGGCCAGTTCGGCGCCGTCGAGTTCGCCGAGCACGGCGATCGGCTCCATGGGGCCGATCCTGATTACACCGGGCGCGGCAATGGAAGCGATGATGCGGCACAGTCCACCGAGCACGTACTCGCGTCCGAGCACCCTGGCCAGGTCGTCCACGGCTTCGACACCGTTCTGCAGGGGCACGACGCGCGTGTCCGGCTTCAGCAGCGGGCGCATGGCTTTCGCCGCGTCGGGCACCTGCCAGGCTTTGACCCCAACGAGAACAATATCTACGGGACCGATGTCAGCGGGATTGTCGCCGGCGGCGACGGGAGTAACGGTGAACTCCTCCTTGGGAGTCACGATCTTCAGCCCTGATTCGCGGATGGCGCGCAGATGATCGCCGCGGGCGATCAGGGAAACGGGATTACCGGCGCGCGCGAGCGTGGCGCCGAAGTAGCCTCCGACGCCGCCCACGCCATACACAGCGACTTGCAATTGGCTCATTTGCTCATCCCTACGGATTGCGAGAGGCGGGCGAGGGCGCCCGCCGCAGCCGCGATCTGCTTATGTCAAAAGGCAGCCCCGGCGAGGGCGCCGGGGCCTATGGGCACAAGTGTACTTGAAGTGCGAGGAAAACCCCCACCCTGGCGCTGCCGTGTTATGAGCGGATGTTTTTCGCGAGCTTAGGCTGAAATGCGGTCGCCAGTTGCGCCCCGTCTCGCGAATTCCCAACCGGTGCTGGAGGCGACGGGCTTCCTGTGATCCGCTTGGGGGATGACACTCTCTACCGTGCCGATAATGGTGCCGAAATCACCGTCAGGGACCGGAGTGGTCCGGCCGTTGGCGATGATGTTGGCGACCAGGGCTTTCTGGCTTGCCGTCAAGACGGACATGGGCAGGGAAGCGAAGTGTCGAAAAAGCCAGGCGAGCAGGAGACGATGCACGAACTTGGGTCGAAACGCGCGGCGCGACGACCCGCGTTCCACCACCACCACGCCTTCGAGCAACTTTGAGACTAGCATTGTCCTCACCGGGCTGGGAATTTGCACCGAAAACAGGGCAAGTTAACGACCATATAGATTCTAGAGATGTTCCCCTTTGATATCAGTAACTTAGGATTGGGTGGCTACGTGAGTTGTCGGCCGATAATGTGCAAGAGTTTGCACACTCGCGGAAGTCGTTTGCACATTTCGGTCTGACGCATCGGCCGGAGGTAATTCGAGGATGGCTGGGGAAAATGCCGGCGATAGATCGTTAAGGGTTCCACTCACTTCGTTGGGCAGAAGATTTAGAAGCGAGGGGGGGTGGCGTTGAGATTCGCTTTTCCCAGCCTTCGGCTGCGCCCAGGGCGGGCTCCGGGTGCATGGAGGGGCCAGCCACGGGAATTTGATTGGCCGCGGTGCGCGGAGCAGGCTCTCCACACATCGAAGGAATAGCTTCCAGCGAGAGGCCCCGCGGATGACGGAGTCTTCTCGCTGGAAGTGTCTATGCCTACTTCTTACAGAAAGCAATCTGATCGTAAAGCGCGTCAGGCACATTATCCCCGTCGGTCAAGAGCACCGTGATCGTAAGCGTGACCAGGTACGCGCAAGGAGCCAGGCCGGAGACCGACCACGCATTAGGATCAGGGGGCGCAGGAGGATTAGCCGCACCGAACCAGTCACCCGGCTCGGGTATCGGAGTCAACGTGAAGGGGTATGGCCCACCGGGACCGGTCATCGAAATGCTGACCGAGCCGAGATTAGGATGAGCTGCCGTGAACTTCACGGTGAGCGTGTCCTGGATATCTCCACAGGGATGGGCGATCAGTTCGTCGATGTCGAGCATGCGCACCGCGAGCTGCCCCGGGCTTTGCAAGCCTCCGTCCCAACTCGGGTGGAGGGTGATGCTGTTGTAGAGGGTGTTGTCAATTGCGATGTGCTCGCAGGTACCACCGTCGGTTTCTGAGGCAGCATTACCCACTTGCCGAATGCGCATGCGGATGCCGAAATAGACATCCTGTACCAGAGGGTGAGTGGCTTGACTGCCCGCCTTCACTCCGGTTTCATCAGCGGGAGTGAAGGGCGCGAGGGACCGCGAGATCAGCTCGATCATGTTGCCGTTGGAGAAAAACGCCCCAGCCGGAGACATGTAATTATTCTCCTGCGGCACCTGGATCCAGCCATCCGCGGCGATGGTGGCTACCTTTTCGTTTGGGCCGGCCGTGCCATTCACCGTGTACTTTTTCGTTTCGATGAAGGGAAAGACGGGCTTGAAGCGTTCCCAATGCCCAATTTCGGTACGGGCGATCTGGGCGGGCAGTACGGGTGACCAGGGGCCGGTGGGATTGCCATCGTTGTCCGTGGGACGGGTTTCGAAGCGATACTCCAACTGCTGGCCACCCAGCGTTTGCGAGAGAATGCCATTCAGGCGCAGGTTGGAGTAGAAGGCGCGACCGTCATTAGTCAGCCCGTCTACGCCTAGGCCGTGCGGACTGTGAATGTCGGTGAGATAGTCGTAACGCCCGATGGAGGTGAACCAGGGATACAACTGCTGCGGCGGGCATGCGAGGTTACAGAAGCGGCGGCAGCGCAATCCGCAGACCCAGTGGCATAGCTGAATGCAGAAATGCGGCAGCTTGAACTCCTTCAGAATGGCATCATAGGCTTTGGTGTCTCCCGAGCCGACGGCCACGCTCAAACGCTCGAACTGGGTGAGGTTCTGGAGGAGCGGCTGCAGCGCTTTGGCAAATGCTAATGCTTCCTCTATGTGGTTCGTGCTCTCCCGGACCGGATACTGCCGGCAAAGGTTCAGGCAGACCAGCGTGCAACGCCAACTGCAGAACCACTCGCAAATGAAACGGCACCGGGAAAGCAGGTCGGCAGCCTGAATAGCCGAGCCAAGCTTGGCGGAGTCCCCGGCATCAGAGGCGGCCACCGCCTGGTCAAAGGCCTGTTTGTGTTCGAGTAATTGCCGGAGGGCGAGCCCGGCAGCCTTGAGTTCGCCGGCAAGATCGGGCTTCTCAATTCTTTCGGGGCTGCAGACCCATCGGCATAGCAGGCGGTAACGGATCACGCAGAGCCAGTGACAGAAGAAGTGGCAAAGGAGACCGAGTTTGTGCTCGGCGACGATGCGCTGGAAGGCGTTGTGATCGCGCTTTTCCAGCACTTGTACGAGCTGCTTTACCAGCGATTCGTTGGCGGTGATGCGCACGATGGCATCAGCGAGGTCGTGCGGGTTGGGTTTCTCGATGACCTTGGGTGGTCCGCAGAGTTCGAGGCAGAGGAAGATGCACTCCTTGCTGCGAAACCACTCACAAATCAGGCGACAGTACGGACGCAGGCGTAGCCGCTCCAGAATGGCATGGAACTTCTCCGAGTCACCGGCGCGGAACGCCTCATAGGCAGCGGTGAATGCCTCCTTGTCTTTGGCGAGCTGGCCGATGGTGCCGGCTTCCTCCATGAGGTCGCGGAAAACATCAAGCTCAAGACTTCGATCTGGCATGGATCCTCCTTGCTGAGTTGGTTGAGTTTTTCCTGGGCCAGAGATCAATCAAGCGGGCGGAATTTTGGGAAAAACGAACCCCGCCCCCCAAGTCCTTGCGGTCAAGGTCCGGAAAATAGTTTTCTGAGAACTTGCCGACCCCTGAAACACGCCTCCACCGCGAGTACGTCGTCGGTCAAGTCGCCGCGAACGGAAGTCGCGGCCTGCAGGAAACAACCAGATCGTAGTTCCGGAAACGCGAAACAAAGAAATTTTGCAAGGTTGTTCTAGAATCGGAACAGACCATTCCCGAAATGTGCCCCAGCACCCCGTCCACCTTGACAGCTACACGATGGCATGGTGCTGCCAGTGATTTGTGCTTATCGGGGGGTCTTCCTCTCCAAGGATGGCGGAAAGCAATGACGCGTTGCGGACGGTGTGTCAGGACATGACTCCCGAGGCGGGTGGCGCGTCCTTTAATCCCCAGCAAAACGTGGGTGCCCCACCCTTCGCGGTTTCCGAAGGGTGGGCAAGAAAGAATGAGACTCCTAGAAGATCGTGAAGCTTACTTGCCCGTCCCGGCGGCCGCGACCGGTTGCGGAAAGGCGTAGTCTCCCACCATCTTCAACGCCGCGGTGCCGCGGACTTCATCATCGAACAAGGGGACGACGGCGCGCACGTTGTCGAAGTCGCGCCAAATCTCGGCCATGTAGTTGTCCTGCATGGCGACGCGGTTGCGCACAAACTCGGGCGAGTCGGTGCGCACCTGCGCTTTGTCGATGAGCATGTTGACGATGACGCCGCCGACGGGAATGCCGAAATCGTGAAACCAGTTGATGAAGCGCTTGATGACCGCGATGGGCAGCGCTTCCGGCAGGGTGACGAAGAAAAACGCGGTCAGGGCCGGATCGGTAAGCAGATCGCGGGCGTGCGCGATGCGCTCGCGGAAGCTGAGCAGGTAGTCCATCAGCGGGTCGGCCTCTTTCTTCTTGGTGAAGGAGAACAGGTCACGGAGGGACTGCGCCTCCTCGCGCGACTTCACCATCTTGTTTACCCACAGCGAATAGACCTTGCTCATGCCGAGCAGGCGGCGGGCGTTGGCGGTGGGCGCGGTGTCGAAGACGTAGGCGTCGTACTCGTTCTTGAACATCAGGTCCACCATGTTCTCGAACATGGCCGACTCTTCGAAGGCCGGGTTCATGGTGGCGCTCTCGACGAACATATCCGCCTGGGTGGAGATTTCGGCGAACTTCAGGAACCAGCGGATCTTGGTTTTGATGTCCTGCTTGGAGCGCTCGATGGTCTCCTTGGTGTCAATCTCGTAGGCCCAGAGATTGGGAACGTTCTTGACCGCCGTAGGCTTGCCGTAAACGTCCTGGTCGAGCAAACCGCTGAGCGAGTGCACCGGATTGGTGGAGGCGAGCATGACGCGCTTGCCCTGCCCGGCCAGGTGCAGAGCGGTAACGCCGGCCATGACGGTCTTGCCCACGCCGCCCTTGCCGCCGAAGAAGCTGAACTTCATCTGCGGGTGCTCGGTCATGAAATCGGTGAGTGAAGTCTTGATCTCCGGCATGGCTCAGTGCCTCCCGTTTCCGTTGCCGTACATCAGCCCGGCGAGTTTTTCGATCATCTTCAGCCCGGTGATATCGCGTTCCAACTCGGGCACGCGGCTGATCACCTGCTTGCCGAAGGTCTTATCGATCTCTTCCAGGTAGCGCCCCTGCATCTTGAGGCGATTCTTGAGGTAGGCGGGAATGTCCTGGCCCGCCAGTTCCGGCGGCAGCACGCGGTTGACGACATAGCCGGCGATGGGCACGTCGAACTTGGAAAACAACTGCGCCGCCTTCACGGTATCGAGGATGATCATCTCCTCGGGCACGACGACGAAGAAGAACGCGGTCTTCTTCCGGTCGGTGAGGATGCCGGAGGACTGGTTGATGCGGTTCTTGATGTACAGCAACTCGGTGAGGACGAGATCTTCCTCGGTGGTCTTCTGCCGCTTGATGCGCGCCACCATCTCTTCGTGCTGGCGCATTTCCTCGCGCAGCTTGGTGATGCGGTTGATCCACTCGTCATAGACCTTGGCCATGGAGAGGTAATAGAGGGCGTGGCCGAGGGGCACCAGGTCATAGATGTAGTAGTCGTAGTCGCCGCCGACTACGATGTCGACCACGGCGTCGAAGATGGCCGATTCCTCCATGGCGGGCTCGGCCGAAGCCGCCTGGATGTAGTGCTCGATCTCTTCCGGCACCTTGTCCAGGCCGTACATGTCGAGGATTTTCTTGCGAATCTCGTTCTGGTAGTTCTTGATGTGGCTGTCGGCGTCAATTTCCTGGGCGTAGAGGTTGTCCATGATCTTGACCGCGCCCTTGCCGAAAATATCCTTCTGGAAGATGTCGCTGAGCGAGGCTTGCGGGTCCACGGAAAAGACCAGCACCTTGTGGCCCTGCTGCGCCAGCCAGAAAGCGGTGGCGGCGGAGAAGGTGGTCTTGCCCAGGCCGCCTTTGCCGCCAAACATGATGTAGCGCCGTTCCTTGTTCGCTTCGAAGGTTTCTTTGAATGACATAGGAGTCCTTATGAGTGCGAAATCAATGCTCAAAACGTTTTCGGTTATCGGTTGTCGGTGGTCGGTAGGCAAAACCAAGACGAGCACTTATTACCGAAAACCGTAAACCGAGGACCGAGAACTTCCTAGAACATGGCGTCGGAAACGTCCTTCTCCCGCAGCATGCGGCGCTTCCAGGTGGCGATGTTCGGGACCACGTAGGGGAGCAGGCGCAGCGAGTAGTAGGGCGGGAGGATGGGAACGCCGATCAGGTCGCCCATGGTGATGAGGATGAACAGGTGCTCCATGCTGGCGCGCGTGCGCATGGCGTAGCGCGACATGTCATGAGTGCTCATGCCATAGGCGATCTCTTTTAACTTGCTCAGTAAACCCTGTTTTTCTTCTTCTGACATGCGGTTCTCCTCGGTTGGCGAATTGCAGAATTTACGGATTGACGGATTCCTGGGGGCGGTGGAAGGTCAGGCTGCCCGACCAATTCGTCAATTCTTCAATACGTAAATTCGTCAATCCTCAAACTCCGTGCAAGTGAAACTCTTCCTTGTCGGACAAATCACGTTCGCGCATGACACGGCGCTTCCAGGTCTCGACCTGGGGAACGACGTAGGGCAGCAGGCGCAGCGAGTACAGCGGCGGCAGCACGGGCACGCCGAGCATGTCTCCAAAGGTGAGCAGCATGAACACCGACTCGATCTCGCCGCGCATCTCCAGCGCCTGGCGCTCGAACTCATAGGCGTAAAAGCCATGGATGAATTCGCGGACCTTGCGCCATGCCTCACCCGACACTGCCGTTGCCCCCATGTTCATACGTCATAGCCGCGCGAGCGCCGCGCATGCCACAATAGCCCTGCGGTGGCGTCGGGCATGTCGCTCAACCTGGTTTTGTTCATCGCCGTCGTTGTCCTGGTGGTCGGCTGGTTCGCAGCCGGCACGCACAGCAACGTCCGCAAGGGCGAGGACGCGCTGCGCTGGCTGCAACGAGGCCTGCCGCTGATCGGCGAGAAGACCACGCTGCGCTGGCTGGGCTCGTCCGTCGTCGAGCTCAAAATCGGTCAAGCGAAGCCGCCGTTTCGCGAGGCCGAGGTGCTGGTGGTACTCGAGCCGCGCGACGTGGCGCTGCTGTGGTGGATCGCCCGGCTGCGCGGCCGGCGCGACCTGTTTATTTTCCGCGGGACGCTGAACAAGCACCCGCGGCTGGAAATCGTGGCCCACGACCCAAACGCCTGGACGCTGGCCGTGGCCGAAAAGCACGAAGGCTGGGTCCCGGCCACCGCGCCGGCGCCGCTGGTGGCCTCCGCGCCACAGCAACAGCGTCCGGCTCTTGACGTGCTTGCTGCCGCCACACTCGAAGGCTGCCCGCTGGTGCGGTTCACCTTGCGCGCCACCGAACCTCAACTGGAAGCGCAGTGGCGTCTCGATCAAGTGCGCAAGCACGAGCCGCGCGAAGTATTCGAAGCCATGCGCGCGGTCATGCAAAAGCTGTGAACCCAGATTCCTCGCGGGCTCCCTCGCTGTCGCTCGGGTCGCCCGTTCGGAATGACAACAAGTAGCAAGTCCTTATTCGCTCGGCTCCCTCCCCTTCGCTGCGCTCAGGGTCGGGACAAGTTCCGCCGTGCGCTTCCACCTCTAGCCGTGCGCTTCCACAACTAATCGTGCGCTGCCGCCGTCAGCGGGCGTTCACGGTCGCGGGCGGGAGTGGGCGTGACGCCCTTCAGGTCCAGCTTGCGCCACGCCTTGAATGCGTCGTACGCGATGAAGAGCGCGGCGATGAACAGCAACCCGGCCACAATCAACATCGCAATCGCGCCGAAGGTATTGATCGGCTGCGCCGCGATTTTGGGATTGGACAGGATGCTGGCGTAGAGGTTGTAGCCGGTCACCAGGATCGCGGCCATGGTGGTGACGTACATGAAGATCATCGGCCAGAAGGCGTACCGCGGACTGCGGCCGATGGACTTCAACCACAGGCTGACGATCAGCAGGCTGAGAGCGGCCATCAACTGGTTGGAGGCGCCGAACAACTGCCACAGGTAGATCCAGGTGCCGCTGAGGACCAGCGCCAGCGCCAGGGCCATGGAGACGATGGCGGAGATGTGCGGGTTCTTGAAGCCAACCCAGGCATCGCCGAGCCACTCGCCCAAGGTCACACGCATGACGCGGAAGACGAGCTGCACCATGGTCAGCACGATCACCACGAACACGCCGAAGCCCAGAGCCGTGCCGTAAGCCGGGGAAATGGCGCCGAAGGTGACGATGCCGAGCAGCTTGCCGACGCCCGCCGCGAACGCTCCCGCACCCGCGCCGCCGGCGATGGAAACCGCCACCAGCGAGAGCAGGGCGAGCGCATTCTCGGAGAACATGCCGCCGCCGCCGACCGGCAGCGCGTCGGTTTCATATTCGAGCTGGCGCGCCGTGCCGATGGAGCCGACCAACGCGTGCCAGCCGGAGATGGCGCCGCAGGCGATGGTCACGAACAGCATCGGCCAGATCGGCTGGATGGCAGGAACGGCCTGCAGGAGGCCGCCGGCCGCGTCCTTGGCCTGCGACATCGGCATCCAGGTGGTGAACACCTTGGTCTGGAAGGTGACGGCCTTGATCATCTCGGGATTGCCAAGCAGCGCACGCACGCCGCCGACAATGGCGCCCAGCGCCGAAAGCCCGATGGTGATGAACGTCACCCAGAAGCCGATGTAGTTGGTCGGCTGGGCGAAGCGCCAGATGGGCAATACGGTCCCCAGGTAGGAGAAGACGAACACCATCAGGCACCAGAAAATGAACGACGGCATCATCTTGATGGCGCCGGTCTGGTCCACGTACTTGGGCACCACCTTGCCGTCGGGCGTGATGATGGTGGTCGCCAGGCGCGGGTCGGCCTTGGTCGGATCGACCACAGTGTAGAGGGGCTCGCGGCCGCTGATGCGGTTGATGAGGTTGCCCAGTCTCACTACCTGCGAATTGATCGGGCCGCCGAAAACGATGGCGGCCGCCGGCTTGCCATCAGGCCCCGTGCCCTTGGCGCTGCTGATGCCCTTGGCGCCCAGCGCCATGCCGCCGAGCGTCAGCGCCACGGCGATGAAGGTCACCAGGATCAGGTCCATTTTCCACTTATAGAGCATCTGCCCCATCAGCAGGCCCATGATGGCGAGCATGAAGATGCCAAAGGGAACGTCGGCGCGGGGATCGAAAATGCCCGCCATGATGCCGACGAATGCTCCCGCGAGCAGCAACAGGTAAAAGAAGATAAATACGAACAGGATGATGCGGGCGCGGGGAGCAATCAGCCGGTGGGCGATGGCGGACAGCGAATTGCCGTCGTTGCGGACGGCGACCACGATCGCCGAGTAGTCGCTGGCCCAACCCAGGAACGAAACCCCGAGGGTCAGCCACAGCAGCGCCGGCATCCAGCCCCAAAGTGTGGCGGCGGCGATGGGACCGACGATGGGTCCGGCGGCGGCGATGGATTTGAAGTGATAGCCGTAGAGCACATTACGGCTGGTGGGCATGAAATCGACCCCGTCCATGTACATGCGCGCCGGCGTGGCTTTCTTGTCATCGGGACGGATGACATCGGCATCAATGCGCCGGGCGTAACGGGTGTAGGCGAGCCAGATCATCACCGCCCCGAGAACCGCGACCACGGGGGCGGTCATGGGCTTGTGGGTGACCGCAAATCCGCCTGCCACCAGAACGGGAATGAGGACCAAGGCGAGGATAGTGAGCCGGATCTTCATCGAATCCTCCGAATCACGGACAAAACTGGGGGGCGAGACGAGCGCTTCCGGTTCCCAAATTGGGAAGCATGTGGCGCAGGCCGCGTCAATACAGCGTGACGCTATGTCAAACAGTCCGGGAAAACGGTGATAGAACGCACAGGGTGCTGTGATGAGGGAAGTCGTCAGTCGCCAGTCTTCAGGCGGCAGGACCGGGCGACCGGAGACCGGCGTCTGCAGCCTACTCGAAGCGGAGGGCTTCGATGGGGTCGAGCTTGGAGGCTTTGCGCGCGGGATAAAAGCCGAAGAAGACGCCGACGGCAACGGCGAACAGCGCCGCGATAACGATGGCTTGCGGCGGAATTTCCATGGGCCATTGCAGGGCGCGTCCGACGAGGTAGGAAGCGGCCACCCCGAAAGCGACGCCCAACAATCCGCCGAACAGGCTGAGCATGACGGCTTCGCCCAGGAACTGCTTGGCGACGTCGCCATCGGTGGCGCCGATGGACATGCGGACGCCGATCTCGCGGGTGCGTTCGGTGACGGAGACCAGCATCACGTTCATGATGCCGATGCCTCCGACCAGCAGGGACACGGAAGCAATCGAGATGAGAAGGAGGGAGAAGGTGCGGCGAGCTTCCAGTTGCGCGTTGATGAATTCGTCGGGACGGCGGATGTTGAAGTCATCGTCCTGGCCGCGCCGGATGTGGTGGCGGTCGCGCAGCAGCTCGGCAATCTGCTGGATGGCAGGATTGATGGCATCCGCAGAAACGGCGGAGCACACGATATCGTCGAGCCAGGAGGTGCCCTTCAGCTTTTTCTGCGCGGTCGTGTAGGGCATGACGACGGTGTCGTCCTGGTCGTTCCCGAAGCCGGTTTGTCCACGGGCAACCAGCACGCCCATGACCTGGCAGGGAAGCGTACCAACGCGGATCACCTTGCCGATGGGGTCTTCGATGTCGAAGAGCTGTTGCCGCACGGTCTCGCCGATGACGCAGACGTCGCTGGCGCGCTCCACGTCGGCGTGGGTGAAGGGCGCGCCCAGCGACATCGGCCAGCGCTTGATCTGGAAATATTCCGGGGCGACGCCGCGGTAGCCGGTGAACCAGTTTTTATTGGCGTACACGATTTGGGTGTGGGAATCGACGTTGGCGGAGGCCAGCTTGATGAGCGGCACCTGCTTGAGGATGGCCTCGACGTCGCTCTGCAGCAGCGTCTTGGTGCCATGACTGCCGGTGCGGATGCCGCTGGGCGCGCGCGAACCGGCTTCGATCCACACAAAGTTGTCGCCGAGATTGTTGAGCTGCTCCTCTACCTGGGCGGAGCCGGCCTGGCCGATGGCGACGACGCAGATGACGGCGCCGATGCCGATGGTGATGCCCAGCACGGTGAGCGTGCTCCGCAATTTGTTGCGGAACAGAGCGCGCAAGGCTTCGCGAATGATGGCGCGGGGAGACATGGACGAGATCATTTTACGCCAGGGGACAGTGAGCAGAGGACGTTGGTCCGTCGAGGTTGACCGTTATCAATACCCGCTTAACTAGTGATAAGGATTTCACAACAATTACGAGCACCAATGCATTTGTCCGGGTAGCCGACTACACCGCCCGGTAGTCGGGGATTTCACGCCAGTTGAAGAGCAAACGACTCAAACGATTGAATATTGGTGCGAATATCCGACATCTTGTCTGCGGCGCTTTAGCCGAAGCTCCGGTATCGCTTCCAGAATTCGGGCCATGGCAGACGCGGGGAACCACACACAAAGATGTCGGGGTGATCGTCGGCCTCTTCGTTATGCACGCCATAGCGATTGCTATTATGGCCGGCGAGTTGACACGAGGTGAGCATCTTATCGATGTACTCGCGCGAGTGCCCGACAACGATCAGCGTGGGCGGCGGCGAGGAGGGATATCCCCGAAACCATGCGGAATTCGTACCACTGATGGGCGGAGGCAGGTGATAGGCGGGACCGAGTATCTCGATTGCGCCCTGCTCGCCGTAGTTGCCGACCAACACCCCAACGTTCTGCCGCTGCTCCGCAGGCAAGGAGTCCCGAATATCAGCGACCGTCTTGACCAATTCGTTCCACCCGATTTCTTCGCGCAGGTCTCCGTTGTTATTGAGAGCACGATCCCGGAGCGGACCGCTTGACGCGAGGGGGAGAATCACAGTGGAAACGTAAACGCCCCACGCGATCAGCGCGATGAGGTACGCGATCTGGATGATCCCGCGCCAGAGGCGTCGCAGGTGTTTCAGCCAGTCTTCGATTGTGACACCGCCCATGGCCATCAGCATTGGATACGCCGCTCCCGTGTAATAACCGCGTCCTCTCGTCAGCCAGAAGATCACAAGGGGAGTTACATACATCCACGCCAGCGTTCGGTAGCGCTGGTTCAGCAAGAAACCGATCAGGCCGGCGATCCACAGTGGTGCCGCATAACGATTGGCGTTGGATAAGAACTGAGCTTGCCAGAACCCCTCTGCTCTCCCCTCGCCGACATCGCGCGCGTGGATATACCGGAGGAAATGCAAGGAGATGAAATCGTGTCGCAGTTGCCAGAGCAAATTAGGCAGAAAGATCAGCACCGCCAGACCAACTCCCGCCCAAAGCCACCTGCTTGCTAGATAGCGTCGTGCGCCCGTCAGGAGCAATCCAATCAGAATTCCCGCCACGAAAAACGCGATCGTGTACTTGGTCATCAGGCCAATGCCAACCACCGCGCCAATCGCCAAACACCATCGCGGGTTCTCGGTCTTCAGCAGGCGGATCACGAAATAAGCAGTCAACACCCACCACAGGTAATCGAAGGTCGTGTATTGAAATTCTGTTCCCTCGAACAGAGGCAGCGGCGAGACAGCAACGGCAAGAGCCGCGCCGGCCTGCGCCCAGCGCCCGCCGCCAAGTTCGCTTGCCATAAGCCCAGTGACGACGATTGCTGCACTCTGCGCGAGGACTGAGAACAGCCTTAATTCGACCAGCGAAACTCCGAACATTCCCAGGCCTATTCGCTCCAGAAAAGGCGTGAACGGCGGATATGGCACAAATCCCCAGTCCAGATGCATGGCATCGCTTAAGGTCTGAAGCTCGTCACGATGAAAGCCATAGCGGCCGTTCGTGAGCAGATGAACGGCTGCGACGGTTACGGCGATGACCGCCACGGCTTTGGCCCTAGGTGAAGAATCCGTACGGGTGTCGCCTGGAGCATCCGCAGTATGTTGCCAGAGGTTCCGCCCAACATTTGCTGATGCCATCTGCCCTCGCTTGCAAGATCACGAATTAGACGGCCCGGAACTCGAAGGGTTACCTAAACACGGCGCACGAAACAACACCCCCTCGATGGACGCTCATCTACCGCGAAGGATTCTTCTTCGCATGCCTTCGGAGTGCATTTCTGTCGTCAACTGGCGTGAACAGCCACAGCGCTTATCACTTGTTTCACCCGAAACGGGATTCCCGGCCCAACGCTGGTGATATGGGGATTTCACGAGATTTATCCGAATGCACGATGAGCCGCTACTTGTAATGGATCATCCTCAGTACCCGACACCACCCTAGTCGTCGGCTTGCTGTCCGAGGAGCGCGGCTTCGCCGAGTTCCGGAATGGATTGCGCTTTGCGGCGCTCGCGCCAGCTCTGGAAGCTGTGCTGCAGGCGGTCGAGGTACACGTAGTAGACGGGCGTGATGTACAGGGTCACGAGCTGCGAGAAGAGCAATCCGCCGACCACCGCCAGGCCGAGCCCGCGGCGCGCATCGGCGCCGGCGCCGAAACCAATGGCGATAGGCAACGTGCCCATCAGCGCCGCCATGGTGGTCATCATGATGGGGCGGAAGCGGACGAGCGCGCCCTGGTAGATGGATTCCTCCGGCGACTTGCCTTCCTTGCGCTCGGCCTCCAGCGCGAAGTCAATCATCATGATGGCGTTCTTCTTGACGATGCCGATCAGCATGATGATGCCCACGAAGGAGTACAGGTTCAGCTCCTGGTGGAAGAGCAGCAGCGTGAGCAACGCGCCCACACCGGCCGAGGGCAGGCCGGAGAGAATCGTGAGCGGGTGGACGAAGCTTTCGTAGAGGACGCCGAGGATGATGTAGATGACCAGGATGGCAGCGACCAGCAGCAGTCCCATGCCGGTGAACGATTGCTGGAAGGCCTGCGCCGTGCCCTGGAAGGTGCCGACGATGTCGGGCGGCAGGATCTTGCGTGCCTGTTCCTCGACGGCGTGGGTGGCGTCCCCGAGCGCGACGCCCGGCTTCAGGTTGAAGCTGATGGTGACTGCCGGCAGTTGCCCAAGGTGGTTGACGGTGAGCGGACCCAAAGAGGGTACGAGTTTGGAGACGGTGTCGAGCGGGACCAGCTTGCCGGCGTTGGAGCGAATGTAGAGCGAGGACAACTCGGCCGGATTGTTCTGGAACTGCGGCGCCAGCTCGACGATGACGTAGTACTCGTTGTTGGGCGTATAGATGGTGCTGATCTGGCGCGTGCCGTAGGCGGAGTAGAGCGCGTCGGTCACCTGGCCCGGGGTCACGCCCAGGGCGTAAGCCTTGTCGCGGTCCACCTGAATGGTCAACTGGGGGTTCTTGACCTGGAGGTCGCTGGTTACATCCTGCAGCAGCGGCAGGTTGCGCAAGGCCGCTTCCAGCTTGGGCGCGCTGGAATAAAGTCCGGGTAAATCGGGCGTCTGCAAGGCGTACTGGTACTGCGATTTGGTCAGGTTGCCGCCGATGCGGATGGTCGGAGGAATCTGCAGGAAGACGTTGATGCCGGGCACCTGCGCCACCTTGGGGCGCAGTTCCTGAATGATCTCCGCCGCACTCATGTGGTTGACGCGGTCCTTCTTGTCCTTCAAGCGGAAGAACATCCGGCCCTGGTTCAGGGAACCGCCGAAAGAAGGATTCCCGCCCATGGAAGAAATCAGGTTCATGACGTTGGGATCTTGGCGCACGACCTCGGTGACCTTCTGTTGCAGGTCAAACATGTCGTGGAACGAGATTCCCTGTTGCGCTTCGGTGAAGGCAAACACCAGACCCTGGTCTTCGTCGGGCAGGAATCCGGTCCTGATGCCCACGAACAAGTACGCCGTCAGAGCGATCACGACGAAGGAAACCATCAGGGTGGCGAACTTGTGGCGCAGAACCTTCTGCAGCGACCAGTCGTAGCCGCGCAGCCAGCCATCGAAGAGGCGCTCGGTGACCTGATAGAAGCGGCCGTGCTCGCTGGCCGCCTGGTGCTTGAGGAAGCGGCTGCACAGCATGGGGGTCAGGGTGAGGGAAACGAAACCGGACACCAGGATGGCGACGCCGATGGTGACGGCAAACTCGTGGAGCAGGCGGCCGATGATGCCGCCCATGAACAGCAGCGGGATGAACACCGCCGCCAGCGAGATGGTCATGGAGAGAATGGTGAAGCCGATCTCGCGCGAGCCCTCGATGGAAGCCTGCATCGCGCTCTTGCCCATTTCCATGTGGCGGACGATGTTTTCCAGCATGACGATGGCGTCGTCCACCACGAATCCCACAGAGAGCGTCAACGCCATCAGGGACAAGTTGTCCACGCTGTAGCCGAGCAGGTACATCACCGAGAACGTGCCGATAATGGCCATCGGCAGCGCGAAGGACGGAATGATGGTGGCCGAGATGTTTCGCAGGAAGAGGAAGATCACCATGACCACCAAAGCGATGGTGAGCAGGAGCGTGAACTTCACGTCGTTCACGGAGGCGCGAATCGACTCCGAGCGGTCGTACAGGGTGTCAACGCGCACCGCGGCCGGAATCTGCTGCTCCAGGCGGGGAAGCAGCGCCTTCACCCCGTTCACGACTTCGACCGTGTTGGTGCCGGGCTGGCGCTGGATGGCCAGGACGACGGCGCGGTCGCCGTTGTACCAACTGGCGCTCTTGTCGTCCTGCACACTGTCAATGACGCGGCCGAGTTCATTCAGGCGAACCGGCGAGCCGTTGCGGTAGGCGACGATCATGGGGCCGAACTGGGCCGCGTTCTGCAGTTGACCGTTCGACAGCAGCGTAAAGGTGTGGGCGTTACCGTAGAGCGTGCCGGTGGGGGTATTGGTATTACCGGCTTGCAGGGCGCTGTCCACTTCGTCGATCCCGATCTGGCGACTGGCCATCTGGCGCGGATCGAGCTGCACCCGGACGGCGTATTTCTGGGAGCCAAAAACGGCGACCTGCGCCACCCCGTTCACCATCGAGATGTTCTGCGCCAGGGTGGTTTCGGCCGCTTCGTCGACGTCGGAAAGCTTCAGCGTCGGCGAGCTGACGGCGAGATACAGGATGGGCTGGTCGGCGGGATTCACCTTTTGGAACGACGGCGGCGTCGGCAATTCGGGCGGCAGTTGGCTGGCCGCCTTGGAAATAGCCGACTGCACGTCGAGCGCGGCGCCATCCAGGCTGCGGCTGAGATTGAACTGGATGGTGATGTTGGCGCTGCCCAGCGCGTTGGTCGAGGTCATCGAATCAATGCCGGCGATAGTGGAGAACTGCTTCTCCAGCGGGGTCGCCACCGAGGACGCCATCGTCTCCGGGCTCGCGCCGGGCAGTTGCGCGATCACCTGAATGGTGGGGAAGTCCACGTTGGGCAGGTCGCTCACCGGCAGTAGCGTGTAGGCGAAAATGCCGAAGATCAAAATGGCGGCCATGACCAGCGTGGTCATGATCGGCCGCTTGATGAAGAGCTCGGAGATACTCACTGGCTGCCTCCGGCCGGCGGCGCCGCCGCGGGAGCCGCCGACGCGCTGGGGGAAGCCGTGCCCTGCACGATGACCTTTCCATTGGGCACGACCCGGAGCTGTCCATCCACGACGACGCGGTCACCCTTGGCGAGACCGCCGGCAACCAGCGTCAGGTTTTCAAACGTGCCGACAGTCTGGACCGGCTGCGCCTTGGCCGTATTGTCCAGGGACACGGTCAAAACGTAGCTACCCTGCTGGCCCGTCTGAATCGCCTTGGTCGGGACAACGATCGCGTTCTTGCGAACCGAAAGATTCAGCACCACGTCAACAAATTCACCCGGCCACAGGCGCCTGTCCTGGTTGAGGAAGGTGGCTTTGAGCTTCACCGTGCCGGTGGTGGGATCTACGCCGTTATCAATGAAGGTCAGCGTGCCCTCGGCGGGATTGGCGGTCTGGCCCTTGGGATAGGCAAGAACTTTGAGACGTCCGCCGGCGGAATACTGCCGCACCGCCTGGAGCTGCGTTTCCGGAACCGAAAAGGTCGCATAGATGGGCTGAATCTGATTGAGCTGCACCAGGAACGGGGTGTCGTTGGCCTTGATGAGGTTGCCGACGTTGATCAGCAAGGCTCCGGCGCGGGCATCAATCGGCGCCTTGATATCGGTGTAGCGCAGTTGCACCCGGGCGGCGTCCACCGCGGCCTTGTCGGCGTTAACCGCGGAAGCATTCGCCTGCGCCTGGGTGCGCATTTGTTCCGCCTGCTCGCGCGAAATCACGCCCTGGGTCTCCAGGGCGGTGTAGCGTCCGGCCTGCGCCTGCGCGTTGACGGCATTCGCCTGGTCGCGCTGCAAATTGCCTTCGGCCTGCTCCAGTGCCGCCTGGAACGGCGCCTTGTCGAGTTGGAAGAGCATTTGACCCTTGCGGACGTCGTCGCCTTCCTTGAAGAACACGCGCTCGATCTGACCATTCACCTGCGAGCGGACTTGTACCGTCTGATACGCCTCGACGTTGCCAATGGCGGTGACCTGAACCGGGACGTCGCGCTGGTCCACGGTCGCGACGATGACGGGCGCCGGGGGACGTTGACCGGCCGCCTGCGCGGTGTTCTTGCTGCAACCGGGCAGAAGGGAAATGGCCGCGATCGCGACCAGCAGGATCGAGAGATTGCGCAATTTCAAAGAGCGGGGCCTCATGTGTTCTTGACTGTTCATTTTTGTCGGCAATACCCCGCGGGCGAAGTAAGTGACCGCTTACTCTTCGATGCTGCGATTTGCGCCGAGGATTCGGGCCGATGCCGACATTTTACCTGTGTTTACGGCGTGGATCGCGGGGAACATCTTGCAATTCTTCCCTTGCACTTGTAGCAGATATCAATTACATTTGTAGCAGATATAGCAGATGTAGCATCTAATTTTGAGACCCATGCAAAGGGATCGAACCTGATTCCAAAGAGGAGGCGCGGGACGGTGAAACGACTATGACGCCCAAGGAGGAAATACTGATTCCCAGTGCCGCGGCTGCAGTTTCAGAGAAAGACCAGCGTGAAATACAGGACATCTACGAAAAACTGCGCACTGCGGAGGCAAAACTTGTCGGTCCAGATGGCAGGACTCAAGTGCTGCCGAGCACTCTCTACTCGTTTCTTTGCACGCTGCTCGCCGACCTGAAAGCTGGTCACTCGGTAACCATACTGCAAAGCAACGCATTGCTGACCACTGTCGAGGCCAGCAAGTTGCTTGGCGTGTCTCGCCAGTTCTTGATCGGCCTGCTGGAGAAGAGGGAAATCCCGTTCCACATGGTAGGAACCCACAGACGTTTGTATGTCCGTGATGTGCTTGCGTATAAAGCCAAACGTGACACTGCGCGCCGCAAAACGTTAGACGACTTGGCGCGCCAGGAATACGAACAGGGTACCTACGACAGAGTGCCCGATGATTTTAAATCAGGACAATGAGTACACGGCCCTGCTTGATGCCGCTGTGCTCGTACCAATGTGCCTCTGCGACACCCTTCTAACTCTCGCAGAAGATCCAGCGATGTACCGACCTTTGTGGAGTGATCTCATACTTCAAGAGGTCGGTCATGCGCTGGAGCACAAGATCAAGCTCACACCCGAACAGTGCCAGCACCGAATCACCGAAATGCGCAAGGCGTTTCCGGAAGCTCTTGTGGTGCCCCCTCCATGCCTAGCAGAGGCTCTTACGGGCATCCCGGACAAGGACGACAGGCACGTATTGGCAGCGGCGATCGCCGGCCATGCGCAGGCAATCGTTACGGATAATATCAAGCACTTCCCTGCAGATTATCTTGCGCAGTTCGACATCCTCTGTCATTCGGCGGACGATTTTCTGATTCATCAGTTCCACCTAAATCCGTTTCTGGTGCTAGGAAAGTTGGATGACCAGGCGATTAACATAGGCTTACAACGTCCAGATATTTTGGTCACCCTGAAGCGCGTCGCGCCAAACTTCGTCGCACTGGTAGAAAAGATTTGAGTCCCACCCTGTCACGGCACCCCATCATCTAACCCAAATCTTTGTGAAGTCGTGGACATTTTGCCTTTGTTTACAACGGGGCGGTCATGCCGATTAGGGCGCGTGCGGCTCCAGGCCGGCGCGATCGCGCATTTCGTGTGGCTGCCTGCCGCCGCGGCGCATCAGCTTCCAGCGCAACCGGTCGAGGTAGAGGTACATCACCGGCGTGGTGAACAAGGTCAGCGCCTGGCTGACGATGAGGCCGCCGACAATCGTCAGTCCCAGCGGACGGCGAAGCTCGGCGCCCACGCCCCCGCCCAGGGCCAGCGGCAGCGCGCCGAACAGCGCCGCCATGGTGGTCATCATGATCGGGCGGAAGCGCAGCAAGCAGGCTTGGTAGATGGCCTTCTCCGGCTCCATGCCGTCGCGCCGTTCGGCCTCGAGGGCGAAATCAATCATCATGATGGCGTTCTTCTTGACGATCCCGATCAGCAGGATGATGCCGATCAGCGCCATGATGGTGAGATCGGTGTGGGTGATGAGCAGCGCCAGCAGCGCGCCCACGCCCGCCGAGGGCAGCGTGGACAGGATGGTGACCGGGTGCATGTAGCTCTCGTAGAGCACGCCGAGGACGATGTACACCGTGAGCAGCGCGGCCAGGATCAGGATGGGCTGGTTTTTCAGCGATTCCTGAAAGGCGGCGGCGGTGCCGGAAAAACTCGCAATGATGTTGCCGGGGAAGCGCATGGTGCGTTCCGCTTCTTCAATGACGCGCACCGCCTGCCCCAGCGACACCCCGGGCGCCAGGTTGAAGGAAACGGTGGTGGAGGGGAACTGTGACTGGTGGTTGACCGCCAGCGCTGTGTTCCCGGTTTCGTAGTGGGCGAAGGCGCTGAGGGGAACCAATTGTCCCTTGGCCGAGTGCACGTAAATATTCTTGAGAGCATCCGGGTTTTGCTGGAAATCCGGCGCGACTTCCATTACCACGTGGTACTGGTTGAGCTGCCGGTAAATGGTGGAGACCTGGCGCTGGCCGAAAGCGTCGTACAGAGATTCGTCGACTTGCTGGGCCTGGACGCCGAGCCTTCCGGCGGTGTCGCGGTCAATGGCCAGGTGCAGTTCCAGGCCCTGGTTCTGCTGATCACTGGAAACGTCGCGCAGCTCCTTCATCGTCCGGAGACGCTGCAGCAGGCGCGGCGCCCACTCGTTCAGCTCGCTCAAATCAGCATCCTGCAGCGTGTACTGGTACTGCGCGTTGCTCATGCGCCCGCCGACCCGCACGTCTTGTACGGGCTGGAGATAGAGGGCGGCGCCGGGAATGCGGCCGAGTTTCGCGCGCAGGCGGCCGATCACCTGGTCGGCGCTGGCCTTGCGCTGGCCCTTCAACTGGATGAAAAAGCGCGCCGTATTTCTGGCGCCGCCACCGGTGAACGCGCCCACCGTGTCCACGGCGGGATCGGAGAGGACGATGTCGCTGAACTGCTGCTGCTTCTGCCGCAGCGAGACAAATGAAATATCCTGCGACGCCTGAATACTGCCCATCAGCCGCCCCGTGTCCTGCTGCGGGAAAAAGCCTTTGGGCACGATGATGTACAGATACACGGCAAACGCCATGGTGGCGAGCATGACCGCCAGCATGAACGCCGAATGGCGCAAGACCCAGCGCAGCCCGGCGGCGTAGGTGGAATGCATTCCGTGGAAGGCCCGCTCGCTGAGGCGATAGAGGCGGCCGTGCTTGACCTCGGACTCGGCGCGCAGGAACTTGGCGCAGAGCATGGGCGTGGTGGTCAGGGAAACGACCAGCGACACCGCGATGGCCATGCTCAAGACAACGGCAAACTCGCGGAACAGGCGCCCGACGATCCCGCCCATCAGCAGGATGGGAATGAACACCGCCACCAGCGAAGTGCTCATGGAGAGCACGGTGAAGCCGATCTCGCTGGAGCCCTTGAAGGCGGCGCGCACGGGGTGCTCGCCGGCCTCGATGTAGCGCGTGATGTTCTCGATCACGACAATCGCGTCGTCCACGACGAACCCGGTGGCGATGGTCAGCGCCATCAGCGACAGGTTGTCGATGGTGTAATGCAGCAGGTACATCAGCGCCACGGTGCCGAGCAGCGACAGCGGGACGGCGACGCTGGGAATGAAGGTTGCGGCCGCGTTGCGCAGGAAAAGGAAGATCACCAGGACGACCAGCGCGACGGCGATGGTAAGCGTGAACTCGATGTCCTGCACCGAGCTGCGAATCGTGGTGGTGCGGTCGTTCACCACCGACAGCTTCATCGAACCGGGGATGGAGGCCTGAAAGAGAGGCTGCAGCCCGCGAATGCGGTCCACGGTGCCGATAATGTTCGCGCCGGGCTGGCGAAAAATGATCATCAGCACGGCGGGCTGGCTATTGAACAGCGCCGCGTTGCGGACATCCTCCACGGAATCAAAGACGTTGGAAACCTGGTCGAGGCGGACGGGCGCGCCGTTGCGGTAGGTCACCACCATCGGCTTGTACTGGTCGGCGACCTTGAGCTGGTCGTCAGCGGCAATGGCGAAGGAATCACGGTCGCCGCTCAGCTCTCCCTTGGGACTGTTGGCATTGGCGCGGTTGAGCGCGTTGCGGACGTCGTCCATGCCAATGCCGTAGGCGGCAAGCTGCGTCGGGTTGGTTTGTACGCGGACCGCGGGCTTGGCGCCGCCGCCGACAATCACCTGCCCCACACCTTCGACCTGCGCGATTTTTTGCGCCAGGATGGAATCGGCCGCGTCGTACATGCGCGCCAGCGGCTGCGTGGCCGAGGTCAAGGCGAGCACCATGATGGGGGCGTCGGCGGGATTGGTTTTGCGATAGGTCGGTGAGTTGGGAAGATTGGCCGGGAGCTGTCCGCGCGCCGCGTTGATGGCTGCCTGGACGTCGCGCGCCGCCGCGTCAATGTTGCGGCTGAGATCGAACTGCATGGTGATGTTGGTGGAGCCGAGCTGGCTCGACGAGGTCATCTCGGTAATGCCGGCGATCCTGCCGAACTGCCGCTCCAGCGGCGTCGCGACCGCCGATGCCATGGTCTCCGGGCTGGCGCCGGGCAGGCCGGCCGACACGGAGATGGTGGGGAACTCAACCTCCGGCAGCGGCGATACCGGCAGCAGGAAATAGGCGATGGAGCCCGCCATCAACACCGCCACCGCGAGCAGCGAGGTGCCCACCGGCCGGCGTATGAAAGGAGCGGAAACGTTCATACTCAGTCCGCCGCCGGCACCGACTCGGCACCAATGGGATTGCCGACGCGGTAGCGGGACAGCTTGCGCGCCAGCCGGTCAAAGAAGAGGTAAACGACGGGCGTGGTGTAGAGCGTGAGCAACTGGCTGAGCAGCAGCCCGCCGACAATGGTGATGCCCAGAGGATGGCGCAACTCCGAACCGGTGCCGCGGCCCAAGGCCAGCGGCAGTCCGCCGAAGAGCGCGGCCATGGTGGTCATCATGATCGGCCGGAAGCGCAGCAGGCACGCCTGGTAAATGGCATCTTCCGGCGGCATGCCCTCCTTGCGCTCGGCCTCGAGCGCGAAGTCGATCATCATGATGGCATTCTTTTTCACGATGCCGATCAGCAGCACCATGCCGATGAGCCCGACCACTCCCAGGTCCATGCCAAACAGCAACAGCGCCAGCAGCGCGCCCACACCGGCCGACGGGAGCGTGGACAGGATGGTGATGGGGTGGATGTAGCTTTCGTACAACACGCCCAGGACGATGTACACGGTGATGACCGCCGCCAGGATCAGCAGCGGCTCGTTTTTCAACGACGACTGGAACGCCGCCGCCGTGCCCTGGAAGCTGGCATGGATGCTTGCCGGGAGCCCGATTTCCTTCTCCGCCTGCTGGATCGCAGTGACGGCGTGTCCGAGCGAAAGCTTGGGCGCGATATTAAACGACAGGGTGGCGGCAGGGAATTGACCCTGGTGATTGATGGTCAGGGGCGCATTGACGCGCTCGATGTGAGTGAACGCGGTCAGCGGAATGGCCGCGCCGGTGGCCGAACGCACGTAGATGTCTTTGAGCGAATCCGGGTGCTGCTGGAATTTGGGATCCACCTCCAGCACGACGTGGTACTGGTTCAATTGCGTGAAGATGGTGGAGACCTGGCGCTGTCCGAAGGCATCGTAGAGCGTGTTGTCGAGATCGGCGGGCAGAATGCCCAGGCGCCCGGCGGTATCGCGGTCAATGGAAATGGCCGCCTGCAACCCGCCGTTCTGCTGGTCGCTGGCGACGTCGCGCAGTTCCGGCCGGGTGCGCAGCTTGTCCACCAGCCGCGGCGTCCACTCGCCCAACTCCTGCGCGTTGGCGTCTTCGATGGTGTACTGGTACTGGGTACGGCTGACCCGGTCCTCCACCGTCAAGTCCTGCCCCGGCTGCATGTAGAGGGTGATGCCCTGGATCTGCGCCACCTGCGGCTGCAGCCGCCGGATGATCTCCGACGCGGTGGCGCTGCGCTGCTCGCGCGGCTTGAGGTTCACCTGGATGCGGCCGGTGTTGATGGTGGTGTTAATTCCGTCCACGCCGATGAAGGAGGACAGATTCGCGACGTCCGGATCCCTGAGAATGACCTCCGCGAGCTTCTGCTGACGATCGGCCATGGCCTGGAACGAGACCGTCTGCGTCGCCTCGGAAATTCCGAGAATCGAGCCCGTGTCCTGCACCGGGAAAAAGCCCTTGGGCACGACGATGTAGAGGAAGATGGTCAGCGCCAGCGTGCCCACCGTCAGCAGCAGCGTCTCCCGCCGGTGACGGAGGACAAAGCGCAGCGAGGTGCCGTACTTTTCGATCACCGCGTGAAAGAACTGCTCCGACTTGCGGTAGAACCAGCCCTGCTCCTTTTCGGTCCGGTGGCGCAGCAGGGTGGCGCACATCATCGGTGTCAAGGTCAGCGAAATCACCGCGGACACCAGGATGGTGACCGCCAGGGTGACCGCGAATTCGCGGAACAGCCGCCCCACCACGTCGCCCATGAACAACAACGGGATCAGCACCGCGATGAGCGAGACGGTCAGCGACACAATGGTGAACCCGATCTGCTCCGAGCCCTTCAGCGCCGCCATCACCGGCGAATCGCCCACCTCGATGTAGCGCGCGATGTTTTCGATCATCACGATGGCGTCGTCCACCACGAATCCGGTGGAGATGGTCAGCGCCATCAGCGAGAGGTTGTCGAGGCTGTAGCCGAGCAGGAACATCACGCCGAAGGTGCCCACGAGAGAGAGCGGCACGGTGATGCTGGGAATCACGGTGGCGGAGATGGTGCGCAGAAAGAGGAACATCACCATCACGACCAGCGCGATGGTCAGCATCAACTCGAACTTGACGTCGGCCACCGAAGCGCGAATGGTTTCGGTGCGGTCGGCAAGCACGCTGACGGTCACCGCCTTGGGCAGTGCCGAACGCAAGGTTGGCAACAGCTTCTGGATGCGGTCCACCACGCTGATGATGTTGGCGCCCGGCTGGCGCTGGATGTTCATGATGACCGCCGGGTGCGTGTTCTCCCACGCCGCCTGCTTCACGTTTTCGGCGCTGTCCACGACGGTGGCGACATCCATGACGCGAACCGGCGAGCCGTTGCGATAGGCGATGATGACGGGCTTGTACCCATCGCTGGACATGAGCTGATCGTCGGCGCCGATGGTGTACGCCAGCCGCGCGCCATCGATGCTGCCCTTGGCCTGATCCACATTGGCCTGGGTGAGCACGGTGCGCAGGTCTTCCAGGCCGAGCCCGTAGGAGGCCAGCGCGGTCGGGTTGGCCTGCACGCGCACCGCGGGTTTCTGGCCGCCGCTGATGGACACCAGTCCGACGCCGGGAATCTGCGAAATCTTCTGCGCCAGCGTGGTGTCGGCCAGGTCCTCGACCTTCGACAGCGGCAGGGTGTCGGAGGTCAGCGCCAGGGTAAGCACGGGCGCGTCGGCGGGATTGGTCTTGGTGTAGATGGGCGGGTTCGGCAAATCGCGCGGCAGATACGTGGAAGAAGCGTTGATCGCGGCCTGCACTTCCTGCTCGGCGACGTCAATGCTCTCGTTGAGGTTGAACTGCAGCACCACGATCGAGCTGCCGAAGGAGCTGGTCGAGGTCATCTGGTTCAGTCCGGGGAGCTGGCCGAATTGCCGCTCCAGCGGGGTGGTCACCGACGACGCCATGACCTCGGGACTGGCGCCGGGATAAAACGTCAGAATCTGGATGGTGGGGTAATCCACCTGCGGCAAAGCGGAGACGGGCAGTTGCCGGTAGGCTACCAGACCGACCAGCAGCAATCCGGCGGTCAGCAACGAGGTGGCAACCGGCCGGAGAATAAAAATGCGGGACGGATTCATGATCCCGCGGCCCCGTTCGCTTTCGGCGGCGGCCCGCCGGACCGGCTGCCGCGCTGCACTTCGACCTTGGCGCCGGGCTGGAGCTTGTCCTGGCCGTCGGTGACCACCAGTTCACCCGGTTGCAGGCCCGACTCAATGGAAGCCAGGTTCCCTTCGGTGACCCCCACCTTGACGACCCGCGGTTCCACCGTGTTGTCGGACTTCACGACATAGGTGAAGGTTCCCTGGTTGCCGCGCTGGATGGCGGCCAGCGGAACCGTGATTGCGTTTTGTTGGATTTCGAGCAGCAGCCGGATGTTGACGAACTGGTTGGGCCACAGCACGCGGTCTTCATTCTGGAACACCGCTTTGAACTTGTTGGTGCCCGTGGTCGGATCGATTTCGTTATTCAGGGTCAGCAGCTTGCCGCTGGCAAGTTTGGTGCGGTCGTCGCGGCTGTAGGCGTCCACCTCCAGTTGCCCCTTGCGCATGTGCTGCAACACCTGCTGGATGTAGTCTTCCGGCAGCGTGAACAGCACCGCGATGGGATGCAATTGGGTGATGACCAGCAGCCCGTTCGGGTCGGTGGCGTGCACGATGTTCCCGATGTCCACCATCCGCAGCCCGATGCGCCCGCCGATCGGCGACGTGATGCGCGAGTACACGAGCTGCAGCTTGGCATTTTCAATCGCGGCCTGGTCGGCGCTGATGGAGCCCTGCAATTGCCCGACCAGCGACTGCTGCGTGTTGTACTGCTGCTGGCTGACGACGCCCTGCTTGTACAGATCGGTGTAGCGGGTCAGGTTCAGCTTGGCGTCGGCGAGGGTCGCTTCGTCTTTGGCGAGGTTGGCTTCCGCCGTGTGCAGTTGCACCTCGTAGGGGCGCAGATCAATCTCAATCAGCAGGTCGCCCTGCTTGACCTCCTGCCCCTCCTGGAAGTTGATCTTGGTGATCTGGCCGTCCACGCGCGCCTTCACCGTAACGGTGTTGAACGCCGACACTGACCCGAGACCGCGCAGGTACACCGGCACATCACGCGTGGCAACCGGTTCGGCGAGTACGGGCACGCCGCGGCCGGCGGCACTTGGCGCCGGCCCCTTCGAATTTGGGGGCGTCTTCTTCGTATAGCGGACGGCAGTGGCGCCGATTACGATCAGCAGGACGCAGCCGAGAATGATGACAATGCGTGCACGAGACATTCGGAATTCCGGTCGTCGGCGGACATCACGCCAGAGGGGAGGTGCGTGGCGGTGCCGTCCCGAAGATCAAACCGGCCCCAAAACTCTGATTGTATGCCATGTTCCGCCGGCGCATTTGCAGGCGCTTAGGCGGCCATCATTGAGAGTAAACCCGCGCCCCACTGGGTTGTGTAAAAAGATTCGACGCGGGCGTAAAGTTTTGTAACTCAGGGAGCCAGCGATAAAGTTCGCAGCCGCGGGACCAGCGCCAGCGCGAGCACATACGCCAGCGCACCGGAGGCCAGGGTCCAGCTCAAGCCGAACTGGATGGCAATCACCATCGCCAGCACCGAGCCCAGCACGCTGGATGCGGCGTTCAAGGCCCACGCCCACTCGATGGCGTTGTCCTGCTGCGCGCTTCCCGCAGCGAGGCTGCTCGCCGCGAGGCTGCTCGCCGCGAGTGCGCGCAGGCCGCTGGGGAACGGCATCCCCATGGCGAGTCCCAGGGGAACCAGGGCGAGAGCGCTGATCATCAGCTTCAGCAAGAATGGCAAACCAACCAATGCCCGCAGCAGCGGCGGCAGCACCCAGATGTAGGTCAGCAACAGTGCGATGGATTCCACGCGCAGGTGTCGAACCGGATTTCTCGACAGCTGTGTGGATAATGCGAAAGCTAGTCGAGCGTGCGCTTGGGGTCAACCCAACTGAACTCCAGCCATCTGGAACCGCAGCGGCTCAGTGAAGGGGAGCTGTAGAATCTCCCGCATGTAACACTCGCAGACATAAATTATCATCGCCATCGGCACACCGGGCTATTTCAAGCAGCGGGTCGTCCGAGGCGCGCACGGTGAACCGCCCTGCCTGCAACTGGAGCGAACCAAAAAACGTATCCACATTGCTTCGCGACCCGGGCAGCACATGCACTCGAAACTGTCCTGTGGTCGGCTCGTAGTTCGCGAAGCTATAACAGCGGCCAATACAAGCGCGATCGATGAGATGTCGAACAGCAAAAGGCGCGTCAGTGATCACTGCTACGACCCGACTTCCCTGAGGTACAGTGGAGACGACAGCCTCTATTCTCTCTTCCCAGTTCTCCAGTTTGGTGTCGTAAGCGAGCAACGTTGCGAAATACAGACCGGCAGCGGCTATCGCCAGCAGAAGTTGCGAGCGGGTTGGCCGCATCCGTCCCATGGCCGCAAACATCAGCACGCCCGAGAACAGACCGATGCGCAGCGGAATCAATGTAAAAAACGAGCTCGTGTTCGGCGGAAGCGCGCTGTCCGGCAGCAGTACCCCGGCACATACAAACAAGAGGTAGACAGGCACGAGGTTGAGAACGACCTGGCTGGTCAGTACAGCGCGAAGGATATAGACGAACAACGCACAACCGATGACCACGGAGGAGATAACGAACGTTCTCGAAACCACAGGAACAAATTGTTCAAGCCCCGTGCTCAGATGATATTTCGCCGGGCCGAACTGCGACGAGAGATTCGCTCGCAACAAGAGACTAACAGCAATCAAACCTAGGATGCTGCCACTGAACAACGCCAGTCGTCGCGCCGTTCCAACGCGCGACTGCGCCCACCAGTATCCCGCTATGCAAACCGCCCAAATCGGAGGAAGAGGCTGGGCGACTGCCGATAACAGAAGCAGACCTGCCGCCAGCATGAACCGTTGGCGGCTGCGCACACGCCACACACATGCGAGAGCAGCAAGAGCGAGCCCTGTTGCCAGATAGAAGTTCATGAATCCAAGATAGAATACCCGGCTGTATGTCAAAACGGCAACGAAGGGAACCAGGTGCCAGGGCGTGCGTTCGCTTGCGCTTGCGATAAACGCAAAGCAAGACCAAAAGAATAATAGGGCTAGTGCCGATGCTACTAAATGCTCCGCTGGACCGAAGCCCACGATTCTTGCGAAAGCTTCGCAGATCCAGTCGAACAATACATTCGTGAACCGAAGGTCAACGTAGACGCCATTGGCCCGCCCACTTTTCGCTAGAATTGCCAGCCAACCGTTGTATACATGGCTACTAAAATCGGCGGATTGTATGTGGGCAGTCCACCAGCACGGCAGGAGGACAACGGCACTGACGCCAACATACCGCAGATACCGCAAATGTGTAGCTGTCCGCCAAGGGGTCATGATTTCATTCCTGAAAACGCGCATGAGGGGCAGTTTCGCTCGCGGCGCAGAATTGCCATGCCGCACATTTCACGCGAAGGTTCAAGCAATCAGTTGCCCGCGCAGAAATAGCGGATCGTGTCCGTCCCCATGCCTGTGATGTCAAATGCGCTGCCCGAAGTCTGTACCACTTTGCAACCGGCGATAGCAGTCTCATCTTGGCAGACGCAGGTGTAACTGGATGAACTGGTGAATCCCGCCGAGCCAGTGAGTGTCACGCTGCAATCGGTACCAAGCGTGCACGAATCCACCACCAGATGCGTTGCCGTCCGTTGCGTTCCGCTGTGATTGTAAGTAAGAGGCGCAGTAGTCAGACCTGTGACGGTCGCATAAGTGAAATCCACCGCTGCCGTCTGCGTCGCCGATTTGCCCATCTTGATGGCGCCGCGCAGGATTACTCCGCCCGTCTCGTTGTCCGACGGATACCCCGACGTATAGGTGCTGCTATCAGTTGTGACGTTTGCGGTACATGGATTGGTCGAACAGGAAATGTTCGACATCAGCAGGTTCCAAGTCTGTGACGGACCTCGTTGAAGGATGCCATACTTGTTCACGTTCATGGCCGGAGTCCAAGTCAGCGTTACATAGTCGCTGCCATCGAGTGCTGCCCGTGTGTTGTTTATGTGAACAACGCCGCTCGGAATCGACCGATGACCAGCCGCGCAACTGGTGTCATCGCAAGCGACCACAGCATAGTCCCGTGCCGTCGAACCGGCGGTCCCCGTGTAGCGGATAGATGGAATGTTGAAAATAGAATGCACACCCGTGAATTCAATCTGGCCTTCATGCAAGCAGATGTTTTCTCGGGTGCATGGCAAGAAATCGCCGTTAAGCCCGTAAGCGCCATTGAATTGCATCAATCCAAAAGCAGGGACCATCATTCCTTTGTCGTCGAGAAAGGGTTGACCGACCCAAGTTTGGTAGTAGCTCCCATGCCCACTCTGAACCCCGGTGTTGGCGATAACATTTAGCGGATTGTAAGGTACCCCGCCGCTTCCCAGCCCGTAGGTTGTGATCCCGGGATCATAGAAATCAACATCGGCTTTGCAGGTATTGCATCCCTTCAGCAGCGTGAGCCCCGGCAGCCCATAGCCACCGGTGGTTATGTTCCTGATCCTGAGACTGCCGCCGCCGGAGTTGTCCCAGGCCGGATGCCCGGAGGTTCCGCTTACTCCACCAGCTGCTGGAATATTCAGGATGACGCGCCCATGCTCTTCTACTAGAGTGACGCCGCCACCGCCGCCAGGAACCTGTAGTATCTGGTCAACGAACTCAATGTCTTCATGCTGGACATGAAAGGTCTGACTGTTGCCATGAAGTTTATAGAGCAGGCCAACAGAGGTGGCGTTCACTTTGTCAACGCTGGCATTGGCGTACCAGTTGAAACCCACCGCCACGTTAGATAAGTTGATCGCACGAAATTCGGTGCCATATACGTTGGTGTTGACGCTCTGGAATGCGGTACCGCATTTGGTGCAGCCGATACTAGCCACTGAGACGTGGTTGAATTTCATCTCGTCGCTGTTGTTCGCCGTGCGATCGCCAATCATGAAGCCGATAAAGGTTGATCTTCCGGTGTCGTTGACGAGCTGGATTTCCTCGAACGAGTCACTGGTGGCGATGTTGCCGCCGCTCCCGGTCTGCCCGGTCTGGAAACCGATATCGGCGGCGCCCGCATAAACCTTGAATCCCTTGAAGATCACCGAGTCCCGCGTGCGCTCCACGTCGATGACCGTCCCGCCGGCGGCGCCGGTGTAAATGAGCTGGCAGTAATTGTTGAGAGTATGCCCGCCGCCCGCGGTTTCGATGCGGATGCCCACCTTGTCGCGCACCACAACTCCGTTGGAGTAGATGATCATGCCGGGCTTGTCGCACTGCAGGACGCCGGTATAGTTCGGCAGCTTGGCGATGCAGGTATTCAGCGCAGCGGTTTCGTTGCCCGAGCCTACGATGCCGCAATCGCGATGCATGCGAACGACGGGATCAACGAACCATCCGATCTTGGTGCCGTTGTAAAACGGCATCTGGTCGGGAGCGGTCGGACCATCCACAGCTTTCCCTTGAATCCGGGTAGCATTCCCCGATAAGCCCGATGGGGGATGATTCACCCCGCCCGATACGCCGACCTGCGCAACCGCGCTGGCGGCAAGGAGGAGCAATGTCGGAAGCAGTCGGCGCATTATCTACCTCGCGTGTAGCAGATTAGTGGGCTGGTAGCTGCCAAGCAATAGCCCGGAACAACAGTCGCTTTTTTCCACTGCGGAAGACGGTTCAGAGAGCCGGCGGTGAGGTTCGCAGCCGCGGGACCAGCGCCAGCGCGAGCACATACGCCAGCGCACCCGAGGCCAGCGTCCAGCTCAAGCCGAACTGGATGGCAATCACCATCGCCAGCACCGAGCCCAGCACGCTGGATGCGGCGTTCAAGGCCCACGCCCACTCGATAGCGTTGTCCTGCTGCGCGCTTCCCGCCGCGAGGCTGCTCGCCGCGAGGCTGCTCGCCGCGAGTGCGCGCAGGCCGCTGGGGAACGGCATCCCCATGGCGAGTCCCAGGGGAACCAGGGCGGCGGCGCTGATCATCAGCTTCAGCAAGAATGGCAAACCAACCATTGCCCGCAGCAGCGGCGGCAGCACCCATACATATGCCAGTAGTATCACGACAACGAGGACGAGCGGCGTCCGCACCTGCAGTGGATCGAACAACCATCGCCGCGACAGCATGCTGCCGGCGCCGCTGGCCAGCAGCATGAGGAAGATGACCACGGTGAGCGCGTAGGTCGGGTGGCCGAGAAAGAGAACGAAGCGCTGGATGAAGGCGATTTCGGCCAGGATATAGCCGAGGCCGATGGCGATGAAGTAGAAGAGAGGAATTACCGATTGTCGATTGCCGATTGCCGATTGCGGATGAACACCCGTCACGGCAAGCGGCAGAATCAGGAACAACAGCACGCAGACGACCGACACGACCAGCACCATGGCGAGGACAGCGACGCCGAGGTTGTTTTTCCAGTCCACGCCACGATCGCCGCCGCCCGCGAGCCGCGAGATGACGTCGCGCGTCTTCATAGTGAAGAAGAAGAACGGCGAACTGTCAAACACCGGCGCCACATTGTAGGGATACGCGGCGGCGAAGGATTGCGCATCGCCGATCTCGACCAACGCGCGGAAGCTGTGTGGTCCAGGGCGGCGCCAGTCCCCTGGTTGCGGAGTCGAGGCGTCGCTGGGCGTGTAAAGCACATGCAAATCCGGATACTGAGCGAGATGGGCGCGCACCGCGGCTTCCTCAGACGGAGTGAACGGCGATTTCTTGAACAGGACCACGACCGGGACACCATCTTTATCGAGCGGGCGCTCGGAAACGACGATGAAGTGCGACGAAGGATTGGAAATTCCGGCGCGCTTCAGCACTTCCAATTCCTGCGAAACCACGCGCAGCGCCTCGTGCGGCTGGCTGAACTCCCAACGCGTGATGGCAATGATGCCATCGGGCTTGAGGTGATCGAAGTATTGGCGGAAGGCCTCGACGGTGTACAGGTTGTTCTCGCTCAGGGCGAAGGCGCCGGCGGCGGTGGAGGCCCAGGTGTCCACCAGCGTCATTTCCACAACGTCGAACTGCTGGCGCGCCTGGCGCACCCAGGAGCGTCCGTCACCGAGATGAACGTGGACCTCGGGCTGATCATAGAGGTGAAATGACCAATCGGCCCAGCGCCCGCGCATGATGTCGTTGACGATAATCGGGTTGATCTCGATGGCGGTGACGCTGGGGCTGCCGTTGGCGAGGGCGCGCAGGATGTCAACGCCGCCGCCGGGGCCGATGATGGCGTAGTCGCCGCGCGGGCGCAGCACGTTGACGATTCCCGGCGCCGCCGACATCAGGTTTTCCTTGTAGTCCTCACTCCAGTGATGGGGATCGGTGTTCATGATCCAGGTGGAAGCATCGGCATCAATGACGATGACTCTGGCGTCGCCTTGCTCGTCCACCTCGACGCGGGAAATGGCGTTCCAGCGCGCAAACAGGACCCAGGGCTGATCGCGGCGCACGCCCTTGGCGTAGACAATATCGATGAGTTTGCCGGAATAGTTGGCCGCGGTGAGCAGGGCGAAAGCGGCCGTCAGCACCAGGGCAAAGCGACGCGACCGGGGCGTGCGCGCCCAGATAGCGGAGGCTGCCGCGGAGGCGATCACCGCGACCAGGATCGAGTTCGGCCCGCCGGCAAAGTTCAGCAAGGGCACGATGGCGAGGCAGGCGAGCGCGCCGCCGGTGAGGTCGGCGGCGTAGAGTTCGGTGATGCCGCGGGTTTCGCGCGCGAATACAACCGAAAACAACAGCCCGGTACAGAAAAACGGCAGCGCGGACACGATGTACATCAGCGCCAGCCGCAGCATTACCTCGGGCGTCAAGTCGAACGCGACCGAAACCGGGGCGTGCAGATCAACCTCCAGGACGACCAGCAGCAGCACGGCGTTGGCGGCGGCCAGGCGCGAGCCCAAGGTGCGCGTGTCCCAGCGCGCCAGCCGGATCCGTTCGAGGTAGGCAACCACCCCGCCGGCGCCCAGGCCGAGAAGGGCAATCGAGATCGCCAGAAAGGCGAAGTGGTAGAAGAGGATCACGGAGAAGAGGCGGGTGAGCGCCAGTTCCAGCAAGAGGCTGGCAAAGCTCATCATGAGCACGCCGGCGAGATGGGTGCGACGATCGGCTTGGGGCGCGAGTTGGGACGCGGGCTGGACTACAAGCACGGATTCGGACAATGAATTCTCCAGGCGTAGCCCGTAGTCGGTAGGCAGTAGCCCGGCTCAGGAAGCGGACTACCGGCTACGGACTGCCGGCTACGAATCTTCCAATATCACGGACGCAATCGCCTGATCCTTGGTGTGCGACAGCGACAGTGAGGCTCGCGTGACGCCAAGGCGCGCGGCGAATTCAGCGGCCTTGCCGGTGAAGGCGATGGTGGGGCGCCCGCCGGGCTCGCGCCGGACCTCGACATCAGTCCATGCCACGCCGTGTTTCCAGCCGGTGCCGATGGCCTTGAGCGCGGCTTCCTTGGCCGCAAAACGCGCCGCGTATCTTTCCATGCGGTTGGCCTTGGAGTCGCAGTAGCGGATTTCCTCTTCGGTGAAGATGCGGCGCAGGAAGCGGCCGCCGAAACGCTCGATAGCGGCAGCGATTCTGGGGACTTCGGCGATGTCAATGCCGGTACCGACGATCATGCGCTTGGGTTGCGAATGCCAACTTGGGAAATGCAACACACCATCTGCGGTCCAATGTACACCGAAAGGAATTCCTGACGAACAGAATGCGCCGCCAAGGGTTCGGATTCACCAGCCCAGGCGGTCTTGACGGCGGGCCAACGTTCCAAGCCAAAATTTGAACGAAACACAGGGGCGGGTGAATCCGACGCTAGCCAACGGCCCCAAAAAGGACTAATTTGGCGGGCTGCACTCAATTGTTCCGGCACCGCCGGTAACCGGCCTCCACCCCAGCACGCGCAAGACCGGCGTGCGCCGAGGACCTCAGCCGGGCGTACGCCGAGGAGGAATTCATGGCCAACGACACGCTCACCATCGTCGACAATCGGACCAACCGGACGTACACCGTGCCGATTGAAAACGGCACCATCCGTACCATGGACCTGCGGCAGATCAAGACCGATCCCAATGACTTCGGCCTGATGGGATACGACCCAGCCTTCATGAACACGGCATCGTGCCGCAGCAAGATCACTTTCATTGACGGCGACAAAGGCATTCTGCGCTACCGCGGGTACAACATCGAGGACCTGGCGGAGAACTGCACCTACCTGGAAGTTGCGTACCTGCTGCTCAACGGCGAATTGCCCACACCCGAACAAAGGCACGAGTGGGTGAAGCAGATCACGCACCACACCATGCTGCACGAAAACACCAAACAGTTCATGAAGAGCTTCCGCCACGACGCGCACCCCATGGGCATCCTGGTGAGCACGCTGGCGGCGCTCTCCACCATCTACCCGGAGGCCAAGAACATCGCCGATGCGGAATGCCGGCAGCACCAGATCATCCGCCTGATCGCCAAGATTCCGACGATTGCGGCGTATTCGTACCGGCACAGCCTCGGATATCCCTTCGTCTATCCCGACAACGACCTCAGCTTCCCCGAGAATTTCATGAACATGCTGTGGAAGATGGTGGAGCCGAAGTACGTGGCCAATCCGGTGATGGCGCGGGCGCTCGACGTGCTCTTCATCCTGCACGCCGATCACGAGCAGAACTGCTCCGCCAACGCGATGCGCTCGGTGGGCAGCTCGCAGGCCGATCCCTACCTGTCGGCGGCGGGCGCGGCGTCGGCGCTGGCCGGTCCGCTGCACGGCGGCGCCAACGAAGCCGTGCTGCGCATGCTGGACGAGATCGGCGACGTCAAGAACATCCCCGAGTACGTGAAGCGCATCAAGGAGGGCAAGGGCAAGCTGATGGGCTTCGGGCACCGCGTGTACAAGAACTACGATCCCCGCGCGCGCATCATCAAGCAGACCGCCGAGGATGTGTTCAAGATCACCGGCCGCAACGCCAAGCTCGACATCGCCATCGCACTGGAGAAAGTCGCGCTCGAGGACGAGTACTTCATTACCCGCAAGCTCTATCCCAACGTGGATTTCTACAGCGGGATCATTTACCAGGCGATGGGCTTCAGACCCGAGATGTTCACCGTGCTGTTCGCCATCCCGCGCATGGCCGGCTGGCTGGCGCAGTGGCAGGAGTTGCTGGAGGACAAGGAGCAGAAGATCGCACGTCCGCGGCAGGTTTACCTGGGCCACGAACTGCGGAAGATCGAAAAAACGAAGCGGACCGAGCAGGCGTTCGCGACGCGGTAACCATGAACCGGCAGCTCGTTGCCGGCAGGCCGTGGCCGGCAGTCCGTTTCTGGGGGGATACGGACTGCCGGCTGCGTCGGTGGACCTTGCTCCTGCTTACGCTGCGTTGCGGAGTTGCGGCGGCAGCGGAATCGCGCGCTGCGCACCTGATCAGCAATCGCAAAACGCAAATCAGAAGTGGTATATTCCCGCCGCGTGGCCAGCCATCAACGCAGGAGAGCAACTTGACTGTCGACGAGGAACTGAACGTTCTGGAAGAGAGCGTGCGTCGGCTGAAGATCGAGTACGACATCTTTTTCGGCGGCGGCTCCAAGAAACCGCCCTCCGACACCGAGTGGCGCGTGCAAAACCTCCTCCGGAAGTTCAGCGACTCTGCGAAGCTCAGTTTTCCGCAGCGCTTCAAGTACAACGGCATCGCGCAGCGCTATGCGCTGTTCAGCGACCTGTGGCGCCAGAAGATGAAGATCAAGGAAGAGGGCTACCGGCGGCCGCAGGACGCGGTGCTCGGGATTTCGGGCATGCGGCGCGAGGAAGAGCAGGCTGCCGCCGCGGCGCTGGAAGCCGGCGCCGCCGTGCAGCCCTTCAAGATTCACTGCTCCGACGTCGAGACCGACCACGCGGCGGTCAAGTCGCTTTTCGACGCCATGATGGAGGCAAAGAAGAAGGCGGGACAGCCGGCGGACCCCAACAGCTTCGATGCGTTCAAAGCCTTCGTGAAGAAGAAGACCGAGCAGATTCGCGGCGAATCCGGCTGCCCCGGGGTGGAATACTCGGTCGAGGTCCAGAAAGGCCAGGTGCGGCTAAAGGCGAAGGCGAAGAGCTAGTTTCAAGTTTCGGTTTCAGTTTCAGCAGGTCCGAATTGTGAGTTGGAGCGCGCTTGCGCTCGATCGCGTTCTTTCTTCTGCGCTTTTCTTCACCACCGAGACACCGAGACCACCGAGGGGCACCGAGAATAAGCCACAATCCAAAGTTCTTTCACCACCTAGACGCCGAGGACACCGAGTTGTTTTTTTGTGAGTTCTCTCAGTGAGCCTCGGTGACCTCTGTGTCTCGGTGGTTACTTGTCATCTGCCCCTATCGGGGAACACAGTGGAACCATGACCCACCAGGCCCTGGTCGAACTGGCTGTCCGCTGGCTGCGCACAAACTATCGCTGCGGGATCATTCTTTCCGAGCAGGCCTGCTGCACGGGCGAAGTTCCCGATGTGATCGGCTGGAAGGGTGTTTCGCGCGGGGTCCCCGGCGTGCGCCGCGCACGACGGGGTGCTAGCTGCCGCTCGGTGCTGGTGGAGTGCAAGATCTCGCGCGCCGACTTCCTCGCCGACCGCGGCAAGCCGTGGCGCCTGGACCCGCAAGGCGCGCTGGGCTGCGAGCGCTTCTACATGGCGCCGGCGGGGCTGATCGCCGCCACCGAACTGCCCTCCGGCTGGGGACTGCTGGTAGTGCGAGGCCGCAAGGTGGAGGTCGCGGTCGCTTGCAATAAGCGCAAGTCGCTGCGCACGCCCGAGGGTCTGCTCAACGAAATGAACCTGCTGCTGGCAAGTTTGCGGCGGGTGGAAATCCGTATCGAGCCGCAGACCATCACCGACTTCTTGAAATGGGAGAACCGGCTGGCGCGCTACAACGGGGGCACGCTGCCGCAGGGGGTCAGCGATCCGGCGGAGACGAACGGGTATTTGCGCGTGTAGCGTGGTCATCGATGCATCAGGTCACGACTTCGATTGTGTCGCTCAGACCTGACATCAGGTGGAGCGCGCTCGCCCTCGAGCGCGTCTTGCTCTCACGCTTCTCATTCACCACCGAGACACCGAGCACACCGAGTTTTTCGTTTTCCGGTTTTCTCGGTGGGTCTCGATGACCTCTGTGTCTCGGTGGTCCCACGCCGCTCGCGCTCACGTGAAAACATGTACCTCCACAACGTGACGCCCGTCACAGCTACTACGGTCACTGCTAAGATTTAATTTCGGTTCCCGCAAAATCCTGGGCTCATTGGAAGGAATTCATGGCAAAGATCCAGCGCGCCATCCTCAGCGTCACCGACAAGACCGGACTGGTGGAATTCGCCAGGCAACTGGCGGACCTCGGTGTCGAACTGATCTCGACCGGCGGCACTGCGCGCCTGCTGCGCGACGGCGGCATCAAGGTCAAGGACATCTCCGAACTCACGGGCTTTCCCGAGATGCTGGACGGCCGCGTCAAAACCCTGCACCCGCGCGTGCACGGCGGCATCCTGCACATGCGCTCCAATCCGGAGCACCGCTCCACCGTCGCCGAGCACGGCATCCAGCCCATCGATATGGTGGTGGTGAATCTCTATGCCTTCGAGAAGACCGCGGCCAAGCCCGGCGTGCGCCTGGACGAGATGATCGAGAACATTGATATCGGCGGGCCGTCGATGATTCGCTCCGCCGCCAAGAATTTTCATGATGTCGCGGTGGTGACTTCGCCCGCCGACTACCAGGCCATCGTGGAGGAAATGCGATCGTCCGGCGGCGAACTCTGCGGCAGCACTAAGTGGAAGCTGGCGCAGAAGGCGTTCGCGCTCACCGCCTCCTACGACTCCGCCATTGCCTCGACGCTGGAGCGCGTGCACGCCAACGGCGACTTTGAACTGCAGACCCAGGGCGGCTTCCCGCCGATCCTGCGCCTGCGCTACAACAAGGTCATGGACCTGCGCTACGGCGAGAACCCGCACCAGAAAGCCGCCATGTATTCCGACGGCAGCGACGTGGGCGTGGCCAACGGCAAGCAGCTCCAGGGCAAAGAACTTTCCTACAACAACATTGTCGACCTGCAGGCCGCCTGGGACCTGGCCGCCGAATTCGACGAGCCCTTCTGCGCCATCATCAAGCACACCAACCCCTGCGGCAGCGCCGCCGGCAAGGACCCGATCGAGGCCTTCCATCGCGCCTTCGAGTGCGATCCCGTATCCGCTTTCGGCGGTGTCATCGCGCTCAACCGCCCGGTGGACGGCGCGATTGCGGAAGCCATCGCCGGCCTGCGCCACAACGGAGTCGCGCTCTTCATCGAGTGCATCATCGCGCCTTCCTTCGACGCAGCCGCGCGCACCCGCTTCGGCAAGCGCAAGGACCTGCGCGTTCTGGAGGTGACACCCGGCCCCATGAAGTACGTTATCAAGGCCGTTTCCGGCGGCGTGCTCGTGCAGGACAGCGACCTGCACCAACTCGATCCCGCGACCGTCAAGGTGGTGAGCCAGCGTCAGCCCACCGAGCAGGAGATGAAAGACCTGCTCTTCGCCTGGAAAGTATGCAAGCACGTCAAGTCGAACGCGATCTTGTACGCCAAGGACGGCCGCAGCGTGGGCGTCGGCGCGGGCCAGATGAGCCGCGTGGACTCCGCCAAGATCGGCGCCATGAAGTCGGTGCTCGGGACCCAGGGCTCGGTTGCCGCCTCGGACGCGTTCTTCCCCTTCCCGGACGGCGTGGAAGAGATCGCAAAAGCCGGCGCCACCGCCATCATTCAGCCGGGTGGCTCAGTCCGCGACCAGGAAGTGATTGACGCGGCCAACAAGCTCGGCTTGGCCATGGTGACTACGGGAGTGAGGCACTTCCGGCACTGAAACCGGGAGTTAGTAGTTGGGAGTTAGAGGAGTTAGCGTCCCACGGTCCGAGTGTGCACGGGAAGCGAACCGAATCGCCATCTCTCATATCCCAGATAGCCGTACGGACCTAAGTAACCGCTGTTTTTCCAGCCCGACCGCAACTACTCCGCCAATTTCGCGTAAAATTACAGTGACACCCGCAGGATGAGTTCGGCATCCAACCGTGGTGGGATATTTGTCTCGTTTAAGGACCTTGATGATTACCGGTAAGCCTGCTGTTGCCGTGCTTCTGCTTGCCTCCCTGGCTGGTGTCGCGCAAACCGCTCCTGCGAAACCCGCAGGGCCTGCCGAGCAATTGTCCCCACAAACCGTGCCCAAGCAGGGCAAGAAAGCCGACCACGCCGCCGCCTACTATCACTACGCCATGGCGCACATGTACGAGGAATTGGTGGCGATGTACGGCCGTCCGGAGTACGCCAACAAGGCGATCGACGAATACCGGCTGGCGATCGAGAACGACCCCGCTTCCGAATACCTGAATTCCGGGCTGGCCGAGCTCTATGCCAAGACGGGACGCATTCGCGACGCCGTCCTGGAAGCCCAGGAGATCGTCAAACGCGATCCCGACAACCTGGAGGCGCGCAAGCTGCTGGGGCGCATTTACCTGCGCTCGCTGCCGGATTCGCAGGCGGGTGCGCAATCCACGGAGATCCTGAAACGCGCCATTGAGCAGTACGAGGCGATCGTCCGCATCGAGCCCAAGGTGGTGGATAACCACGTTCTGCTCGGGCGCCTCTACCGGCTGAACAATGAGCTGCTGAAGGCGGAGAACGAATTCAAGACCGCGGTCAGCCTGGAGCCCGGATCGGAAGAGGCGCTCACCACGCTCGCCTACCTCTACAACGAGGAAGGAGATTCCGCGCGGGCGGCCGAGGTGCTGAAGGGTGTTCCCGAATCGCAGCGCAGCAGCAAGCTGTACTCCGCGCTCGGCTACACCTACGAGCAGCAGAAGGACTACAAGAACGCGGTGGCGGCGTACAGGAAGTCGGTGGAGATTGACCACGACAATCTGGACGCGGTCCGCGGCCTGGCGCAGAACCTGATGAACGACAATCAGACCGAAGCTGCGCTGGAGCAGTACAAGACCATCGTCGAATCCGATCCGCACGATGCGCAGAGCCTGATGCGCATCGCCGAAATCCAGCGCCGCAACGGCCAGTTTGACGACGCGCTCGCCACCCTGAAAAAGGCGGAAGCCGAAGTCCAGGACTCGCTGGAAGTTCCGTACAACATGGCGGTCATCTACCAGGCGCAGGGGAAGTTCGACGATTCCATCCAGGTCCTCAACCGCCTGCTGCAAAAGAGCGAGAAGGCGGACGGCAATTACACGACCGGCGAGCGCAACAACCGCGCTGTATTCCTGGAGCGGCTGGGCAGCATCTATCGCGATACCGGGAAGACGCAGCTCGCCATTGACACGTTCCGGAAGATGCTGACGCTGGGCGACGACAACGTCACCCGCGGATACCAGCAGCTGATCGACACCTACCGCGAAGCCAAGGAGTGGAAGGAAGCTACGGCGGTGGCGCAGGAAGCGGTGGAGAAGGTACCGAAAGACCGCAACCTGAAGCTGGTGCTGGCCGGGCAATTGGCCGATACCGGGCAGGTGGACCAGGCCCTCAGCGTGACCAAGGGCATGCTGAAGGGAACGGCCGAGGATCGCGAGGTCTACATCGCGCTGGCGCAGATGTACAGTCGCTTGAAGCGCTGGCCGGAAGCGGAAGAGGCGCTGGCCAAGGCTGAACCGCTCTCCACCAAGCAGGAAGAGAAGGATTACGTCAGCTTTGTCGCCGGCTCCATCTACGAGCGGCAGAAGAAGTACGACCGCGCCGAGGAGATGTTCAAGAAGGTGCTGGCCACCGATCCCAATAACGCCGTCACCTTGAATTACCTTGGCTACATGCTTGCCGACCGCGGGGTCCGGCTCGACGAGGCCCTGGGATACGTGAAAAAGGCCATCCAGCTCGACCCGCAGAACGGCGCATACCTGGATTCGCTGGGCTGGGCCTATTTCAAGCTGGGCAATTACGAGCTCGCGGAAGAGAACCTGCGCAAGGCCATGGATCGCACCCAGAACGATCCCACGGTGCTCGACCACATGGGCGACCTGCTGCAGAAAACCGAACGGCTGAAGCTGGCGGCAGCGTACTGGGAGCGCGCCCTGGCGGAATGGGCCAAGAGCGTCTCGGCCGAGGTGGACACCACCGAGGTTGCCAAGGTGCAGAAGAAGCTCGACACCGCCAAAGTGAAACTCGCCAAGCAGAACGAGCGCAAAGCGGAAGCGGTGAAACCCTAGTTTCAGTTTCGAGTTTCAGTTTCAGTTGGCCCGGCCGAAGGATGGCCGGGCTTTTCTGTTTCATCCGGAGCGACCTGATTTCGTGGCGCAGCCGAGACTGCATCCTGGACATGGAGGAGACCCATGGCAAATGCAAAGCAGAGCAAGAGATGGGTTGCGAACGTAAAGACAGCTTCAACTTATCCGCCTCCGGGGCTGTTCACCAGGAGCGCTGCCACAATCGCACGGTCGCTGGCGTCGAAAGAGGTTTCGCCCAAGGGGCCGGCCTCGGGAATGAGAATGCTCACGTACTTCATCAACCGGGCGGGCCGCGGATTAAGCGCGGAGCGGCGCGCCGAACTGGAAAAGGCGAAGGCTCTCCTCTCCAGGCGGGTGCGTCGGCAAAAGGAATCGCGTTGCGGCAGTTAAATGAATACTTGCAAGTAAAAATGGGAAACTTGAAACTGTAGTCATGCTGTCACCCTACGCCGCACGCGTCGAACTCAGCCGCGGGCGGCGGCATCCTGAAGCATCGCATCCCTACCGCAGCGACTACCAGCGCGACCGCGACCGCATCATCCACGCGCGCGCCTTCCGCCGCCTGGAAGACAAAACCCAGGTGTTCACCCGCCGCTTCTCCGACCACTTTCGCAACCGCCTGACGCACACCATCGAGGTTTCGCAGATTTCGCGGACCATTGCCGCGCAACTCGGGCTGGAGGTGGACCTGGTGGAAGCGCTGGCGCTGGTGCACGATCTCGGGCATCCTCCCTTCGGGCATGCCGGGGAAAAGGCGCTCGACGCCGCCATGCGTGTCCACGGCTCGTTCTTCGATCACAACCTGCACGCGCTGCGCATCGTCGAGGATTTCGAGCAGCGCTACGCCGCCTTTCGCGGCCTGAATCTCACCTTCGAGGTTCGCGAGGGCATCATCAAGCACTCGCGGGATTACAGTCCCCAGGAATTCCCCCAGCTTGCCGAGTACCTTCTCGAGCAGCGTCCGCCGCTGGAAGCGCAGCTCATCGACCTGACCGACGAGATCGCCTACAACACCGCCGACCTCGATGATGGCTACGAGGCGCACATTCTGAAGCTCGACGACATCCGCGCCGGCGTGCCCGTGTTCAACCGTTTGTACGAGCAGGCGGAAGCGCGCTACCCCAAGGTGCGCGAGAAGTTGAAATTCAACGAGGCGCTCAAGGCCATGCTCGACCGCATGGTCTCCGACCTGATCGCCACTACCTGCCGGCAGATCAGCGAGGCTGCGATCCAGTCACTCGCCGACGTGCGTGCCTGCCTTCAGCGACTGGCGGCGTTCAGCGAGGAAGTGGACCGCGAGCGCGGGCAGGCAAAGTCGTTTCTCTACGAAAAGCTCTATCTCAGCGCCGACCTCCAGCCGGAGAAGTCCCACGCCGAACGCGTGGTCACCGATCTGTTCGAGCATTGGACGTCGCATCCCGAGGCGCTGCCCCCGAGCTATCGCGAGCAGACGGCCCGCGAGCCGGTGCACCGCGTGGTCTGCGATTACCTGGCCGGCATGACCGACAGCTTCATCCTGCGCAAACATGAAGAGCTGTGCGGCAGCGGGTAGATGGCAGTCGAGCGACGGCCCGGCCGCGGCAGCGCCGCTTCAGCTAAAATCAAGTTCCGATGAAGCCGATACTCGCGTTCCTGCTCGTTTGCGCCGCCATTTCATTCTGTGCCGCCGCCGACAACGACACCGCCGTGCCTCTCTCCCAGGAGCCGCACCATCACCTTGTGCTGGAGAATGAGTACACCAGGGTGTACGACGTCATCGTGCCGGCGCACCAGTCCACGCTTATGCACCGCCACGACAACGACTATCTCGCCGTCATACTTGAGCCGGCGGAGATGCAGAACGCCGTGCTGGGACGCTCCGTGACCAAGGGGCGCGCCGGCAAGGGCGAAGTCCGATTCTCAGTGGCCCCGGTGATCCATCGCCTCATTAATACCGGGGACACGCTGTTCCGCGATCTCATCATCGAAATCCTGAAGAAGAAATCCGGCCCGCCCAAGGAGACCACAGCGGAGCGCGGCCTCGACGTTGGCCACGGCGGCCTCAGTGATACCGTCGTGGACAACAGCCAGGTGCGCGTCCAGGACGTGCAGATCGCTGCCGGCGGCATGCTGCACAAGCACACGCACAAGTTTCCGTTCCTGGTGGTCGCGCTCAGCGATCTCGACCTGCACAACATGCCGCAGGGCAAGCCGGCGGCCATGGTCCATCAGAGGGCCGGCGAGGTGAAATGGATCGGCGCCGGCGCCACGCACGAGATGATGAACGTAGGTAAGCAGCAAGCGCACTTCATTGAGGTGGAATTTAAATAGTGGTCAGTGGCCAGTGGCCAGTAAGGAACACGCGCGGACGAGGGCGCCCGCGCCACAGAAATTCTCGGCAACATGCTATGACATCCCACTGAGAAGTGCCGCTGCCCTCTGCGACATGTGACTGGCCACTGACCACTGGCCACTGCTTTACGTCACCGTGCTTCCCGTGCTCGCGTCCGCCGCCGCCGTCAGCCCGCGCTGACCACTTCCGGCTTGTTCTTCGCCGCCAGCAGTTGCCGCAGCACGAATTGCAGAATGCCGCCGTGCTTGTAGTAGAGCGCTTCCTGCGGGGTGTCAATGCGCAGGCTGACGGTAAACTCGCGCACCGTGCCCTCGGGATGCCGGGCGCGGACCGTGACCTTCTGTCCCGGCTTGTAGTTTTCGATCAGATCGCGCAAGCCGGTGATTTCGTACGTCTCCTCGCCGGTAAGCCCGAGGGTTTCGTGATCGTCGCCGGAGGAGAACTGCAGCGGGAGCACGCCCATGCCCACCAGGTTGGAACGGTGAATGCGCTCGAAGCTCTCGGCGATGACCGCGCGCACGCCCTGCAGCATCGGTCCCTTGGCCGCCCAGTCGCGGGACGACCCCGAGCCGTACTCCTTGCCCGCGATGATCACCAGCGCCACTTTCTCTTGTTTGTATTTCATGGCGGCGTCAAAGATGGTCATCTCCGCGCCGTCGGGCAGGTGGCGCGTGAAGCCGCCCTCGGTTTTGGGCACCAGCTTATTGCGCAGGCGGATGTTGGCGAAGGTGCCGCGCATCATGACCTCGTGATTGCCGCGCCGCGAGCCGTAGGAATTGAAATCCTTCACATCAACGCCGTGCGCGATCAGGTACTTGCCCGCCGGGCTGTCGGGCTTGATGGACCCCGCCGGCGAGATATGGTCGGTGGTCACGCTGTGGCCCAGGACTGCCAGCACGCGCGCGCCGGCGATGTCGTTCACCTCCGGCGGGTTCGGCCCCATGCCGTCGAAATACGGCGGGTCCTTGATGTAGGTGGATTTCGCGTCCCAGGCGAAGGTCTCGCCCGCGGGCACGTCCAGCGACTGCCAGCGCTCGTCGCCCTTGTACACGTCGGCATAGCTGCCGCGAAACATGCCGCTGTCAATGCATTTTGCGATGGCCTCGCCCACTTCCTTGGAGCTCGGCCAGATGTCGCGCAGGTACACCGGTTTGCCCTGCTGGTCGCGCCCCAGCGGCTCCTTCGCCAAATCAATGTCAATGCGTCCCGCCAGCGCGTAGGCCACCACCAGCGGCGGCGACATCAGGTAGTTGGCGCGGACCTCGGAATTAATTCGTCCTTCGAAATTGCGGTTGCCGCTGAGCACCGAGACGGCTACCAGCTCTTTGTCGTTGATGATGTCGGAAACTTCCGCCGGCAGCGGCCCCGAGTTTCCGATGCACGTGGTGCAGCCGTAGCCGACCAGGTTGAAGCGCAGCTTCTCCAGGAACGGCGTCAGCCCCGCTTTCTTGTAGTACTCGGTAACCACCTTCGATCCCGGCGCCAGCGAGGTCTTCACCCACGGCTTGGTCGAAAGCCCGCGCTCCACCGCCTTTTTGGCGAGGATTCCCGCCGCCATCATGACCGACGGGTTGGAGGTGTTGGTGCAACTGGTGATCGCGGCAATGACCACGCTGCCGTGCCGCAGTTCCTTGCGCAGGTCCACCATCACCGGCTTGTCAGCCGAGGGCGATTCGGTGTCTTCGACGCCGACCGCGGTGCTGCCCCCCTCGCCCTCGAAGCGGCCAACTTGCTTGTCGTTTTTTTCCGCGGTCTTGCTGCCAGGGCGCAGCAGCGTGGGCAGGGTCTGCCGGAATCCGTCGGGAACATTGAACAGCCGCACCCGGTCCTGCGGCCGCTTCGGCCCGGCCACGCTCGGCTCCACCGACGCCAGGTCGAGCCGCAGGTAGGTGGAATAGTTCGCTTCCGGTGAATCCGGCGTGTGGAACAGGCCCTGCTCCTTGCAGTAGGCCTCGACCAGCGCGACCTGCTCCTCGCTGCGCCCGCTGAGGCGCAGATAATTCAGCGTTTCCTTATCAATGGGAAAGATGCCGCAGGTGGCGCCGTATTCCGGCGACATGTTGCCGATGGTGGCGCGATCCGCCAGCGCCAGCGTGTGCAGGCCTGGCCCGTAGAACTCGACGAACTTGCCGACCACACCTTCGCGGCGCAGCATTTCCGTGATGGTCAGCACCAGGTCGGTGGCGGTCGAGCCTTCTTTCAGTTTGCCGGTCAGCTTCACGCCCACGACTTGCGGGATGAGCATCGAGACCGGCTGGTTCAGCATGGCGGCCTCGGCTTCAATGCCGCCCACGCCCCAACCGAGCACGCCCAGCCCGTTGATCATGGTGGTGTGGGAATCCGTCCCGACCAGGGTATCGGGGTAGGCCAGCGGCCGATTGCCATTGTGAGCGCTGCCGACAAAGACCACCCGCGCCAAGTACTCCAGATTGACCTGGTGCACGATGCCGGTGTCCGGGGGCACGATTTTCAGGTTCTCAAACGCGCCCTGGCCCCAGCGCAGGAACGCGTAGCGCTCCTTGTTGCGCTGGAACTCCAGGTCGGCATTCACCTGGAACGCCCACTGCGTACCGAATTCATCCACCTGCACCGAGTGGTCGATGACCAGTTCGGCCGGTGAGATGGGATTGATGCTTCCCGGATCGCCGCCCAGCTTTCCCACCGCTTCGCGCATGGCCGCCAGGTCAACCACCGCGGGGACGCCGGTGAAATCCTGCAGCAGCACGCGGCTCGGGGTGAAGGCGATTTCCTTCACCGGCACCGCCCTGCCGTCCCAGGCCGCCAGCGAGCGGATATCATCCGCTTTCACCGCTTTGCCGTCTTCGGTGCGCAGCAGGTTTTCCAGCAGGATGCGAAGCGAGAACGGCAAGTGCGTGGTCGAGATGCCCTGCTTGTCGAGGGCGTCCAGGCGGAAAATGTCGTATTCCTTGCTGCCGACGCGTAGCGTGGAGCGGCTGCCAAAGCTGTTGGTCATGGCTATGTCCAATCTGGTATGAGTTGTGGCCGGTATGGATGCTTCCGCGGGCCAACGATAACCATCCAGTTTAAAACAAATGTGAGATGTCGGTGACAGTTTCGGACGTGACGGGAATCACAGGTGTGAGTGACAGACGAATTGCAGGGTTGGTGAGAGCGGCCAACCACCGGCAATGAGCAACCGTCAACTATCCCTTGGGGCGCCGCTGCGCCCGCGACGGCATCTCCTCGACGACCGCGAACTGCAGCTTGCGTTGCACGTTGTCAATCCGGTCCAGGATCACGCGCACTTTGTCTCCCAGCGAGTACTTCTTCTTGGTGCGCTGGCCGACGATCTGCTTCGTACTGTCGTGATAGGTGTACTGGTCGCCGGTGAGCGTGGAAAGCGGCACCAGGCCCTCGATGAACATGTCCATCAGCTCGACAAAGAACCCGAACCTGGTGACGCTGGTGATCAGGCCCTCGAAGTCCTCGCCGACGCGGTCCTGCATGAACTTGATCTTCTTCCATTCCATCAGCTCGCGTTCGGCATCGTCGGCCCGCCGCTCCGATTCCGACGATTCCATGGCGATTTCGTGCAGCACCTCGGGCGGGATCGGGCCCTCGTGGGTGGCGAGGGCATCCTCGCCCGTGTCTCGTGTCCGCTCCCGATGTCCTGCCCGCTTCGGCGATCCTTTCCCCCACGGCGACTCCTGCTTTTCCTGCCGACTGGCGACCGGCGACTGGCGACTGCCGTCCGCCCAAGCTCCACGTTTTTCGCTCAGAACTCCCACGCCCAGGGGCACCGGGCCATCGTGCTTCTCCGCCGAATCGCGCAGCACCTGCTTCAAGATCCGGTGCACGATCAAGTCCGGGTAGCGCCGGATGGGCGAGGTGAAATGGGTGTAGGTGGGCGCCGCCAGCGCGAAGTGCCCGACATTCTCCTCGGAATATTTCGCCTGCTTCAGCGAGCGCAGCATCAGGTAGGACAAAATCCGTTCCTCCGGCTTGCCCGCGATCTTCTCCGTCAGCTTCTGGTACATGCGCGGCGTGATGGGCAGGTCTTGCGGGATTTCCATCTCGTGCCGCTGCTGGCCCGAGCGCGTCCGCCCCGGACCTCGCCCCGGCCGCCGCTGATCGGTGTAGGAGAAACGTTTCACCGGCAGCGCGCCCACGCCCAGGGAATAGCCAAAGGCGACCGCAATATTTTCGAACTCGTAAACCCGCTTGGGATCGGGCTTTTCGTGGATGCGGTAGAGCGACTCCACGCCCTTGTTCTCCAGGTACGAGGCCACGCTCTCGTTGGCGGCCAGCATGAACTCCTCGATCAGCCGGTGGGCAAAATTCCGCTCCGAGCGCGTGATCGTCTTCATCAGCCCGAATTCGTCGAACTCAATCACCGGCTCCGGCAGGTCGAAATCAATCGAGCCGCGCCGCACGCGCTTGCGGTTCAGGATCATGGCCAGCTCGCGCATCAGCTCGAACACGTCCACCAGCGCGTGATAACGCTGGTGCAGCTTGGCGTCGCCTTCCAGGATGGCGTTCACGTCGGTGTAGGTCATGCGCTCCGCCGAGCGGATGACGCCCGGACTAATTTCGTAGCCCACGATGTCGCCTTTGGAATCGATCTCCATTACGCATGACAGCACCAGCCGGTCCAGGTGCGGACGCAGCGAGCACAGGTCGGTGGATAGCTCGATGGGCAGCATCGGCACGGCGCGGTCGGGGAAGTAAACCGAGTTGCCGCGCAGCCGCGCCTCCGCATCCAGCGCCGATGCCTCGCGCACGTACTGCGCCACATCCGCGATGTGCACCTGGAGCTGGAAATTTCCGTTGTGCAAGCGGCGCACGAACACCGCGTCGTCAAAATCGCGTGCCGTTTCGCCGTCGATGGTCACGACCGGCAGGGTGCGGTAGTCGCGCCGCCCGCGCAGTTCGCGAGCCGGAATAATGTTGTCGAATGCCTGCGCCTCCGCCAGCACCGCGGTGGGAAAGCGGTGCGGCAGGTGGTACTTGCGGATCACGATCTCCACGTCCACGCCGAAATCGTCCTCGTAGCCAAGGATCTCCACCACGCGCCCGCGCGGGTTCTGGGTCGGAGTCGGCCACTCGGTAAGCTCGACATCGACGACGACATTCTCCAGGTCCTCCGCCACTTCCGTGCGCTTGGCCTCCGCGCCCAGCACGCGATCAACGGAGATGCGCTTCGCGCGTGATTTAGGTCCTTCGACTCGCGCGCCATGATGCGCGGCTTCGCCGCGCGGAAGTCCGGCGTGCTCGCTCAGGATGACACCGCCAGAGGGAATTTCGGCGCCGCGCAGGATCACGATGTCGAGCGTGATCTTTTCGTCCATGGGCGTGACGTAATTCCACCCCGTCAGGCCAACACCGGGCCTGCCGAGGACCCCGGAGCGCGCCCCATAGTGGAAGGTGCCGACGACGGTAGCGTGGGCGCGCCCGATGACCTTGACGATCTGCCCCTCCGCGCGCCCATCACCGCGTTCCCGGCGCAATTCCACCAGCACGCGGTCACCGTGCATGGCGTTGTCGGTATTTTGAGGGCCGATGTAGATATCGCCGTTCAGACGCTGGCGCAACTCCTCGCTGTCGGGAATCACGAACCCGTAGCCGTCGCGGTGCATAGTCAAGCGGCCGGATACCAGGTTCTTATCGGCAGCTTTTTTCGGGATGGCGTAGCGGTCGCCCTCGTGCGCCACCAGTTCGCCGCGCCGCACCAGTTGGTCCAACTGCGCGGCGAACGCGCGCCGGTCTTCGCCGCGCACACCCAGCTCGCGCAGCAGTTGCTTCAGCCCGGCTGACTGCTTCGGCTGCTGGCCGATTTTTCGCAGGATGGCACTGTCGGAAATCATCGCCTCATTGGATGCGGCGCCCCCCGGGAAGGCGAATCAATCTGCCGAGGCGGAAAGGCCGCCGATGCCGCGCCGGATTTCGGCAGTGAGCGCGTCGTCAGGGAAGGACGCCGTGAAATTAACGAGCGCGGTGCGCGCTGCCGGCGTGCTGCTGCGCAGCAGGGCATCAAGCGCGATTTTTCGCGGCGGAAGCTGCAGGCTGCGATCCGTCACCACACGCGCCAGCACCGCGGCGGCTTTCTCGGAAACGATTTCCGCTAGCGCCTGCACGCCCCGCGTCATATGCGTGTTCCGCCCCGGACTGTCGGAGAACAGGAATTTCTCCAGATCGCCGACCGTCTCCGGAGTCTTCAGGAACATCAGTTCATTCAATGCCTGCCCCAACACATCATCCAGCAAGAACGGCAATGCCGCTGCCAAGAGTTGCGCCCGCCCTGCCGCGCGTGTCTTGATCAGGGCCTCCGCCGCCGCGCGTTGCACACGAACGTCGGCGTGCTGCAGCACCGGCGCCACGTGCACCGCCATATCGGGGTCCGCCAAATCCCCCAGTAGCATGCAGGCGTTGCGCACCACGTACCAACGCGAATCTGCCAGGCGTTGCCGCACCACCTCGATCCCCACCGGTCCCATGCGCGCGATCAGCCGTATGATCGCCATCCGGTTCTGGCCGTTGCCTTCGACCTCCAGCCGCTGGAACAGGAACTCCACGGCCGGAGCGCCGGCGCGGTGGATCATGGCCGCGGTTCGGCGCGCCCACGCCGAGTCGGCCCGCTTCTCCAGGTAGAGCTCCACCACGCGTTCGAAGGTCGAAGGCGGCAGTAATAGGCCCAGCATCTTGCCGCAGCACGCGGCGTGACGTTCGCGGTTGTCGGCCAGCAACTGCTCCATGGCCGAACCGGCGCTCTGCACGATGTCGTAATCCTCGTAGGTTGCCGCCGACTTCGACAGCGCCACCAGCGCGTTCAGCACCTGCATGTGGCGGAACGATTCGAAGACATCGCGCTGCAGCAACTCCAGCAGCTTGTCGGTCGCAGTCTGCGCAAATCCTGTGTGCACGCCGGCCAGGGCGGTGATCAACTCCGGCAGCCGAGACAATTCCTCGACCTCGATCTGGTCGGGCTCGCGGTCCAGGAATTTCAGGTAATGCAGCGCGAGCTCCGTCGCGTCCACGGCGAACGCTTTGCGCATCAGCTCGCGCACGTGTTCCATCAGGCGGCTGAAATCGCTGCGTTGAAAGCGCTCGATCGCCAGCAACCGCTTGTGTTTTTCTTGCGGCGGCAGCGCGATCCAGGTCAGCTCGGTCTGCACCTTTTCCACCAGGTGGGTGGGGAAGCTGTATTCCTGGAAGAATTTCGCCAGCCGTCCCGCCAGCTTCTCCGCCATTTGCGTGGCATGCAGGCTGCGTGCCAGCGCATGCACCACCTGCTCTTCAACGACGAACGCGTCGCCGCCGCTGGGCACCGAGGCCAATTGCTGTGCCGCCCAGTCCATCGCCCGCGACTGCACAAGTTCCGCCGCGACTTCTTTCGCCGGCAGCGATTTCACTTCTTCCCGGCGCGACGGCGGAAACGCCGCCAACACCGCGTCGGGACGCAGGCCCTGCAGCACCTGCGCCAGCGACGCGTAGGCCTTTTCCGGCTCGCCGCCCTGACCCGCCATGGCAGCCTCAAGGAGTGGCGTCACCCGCGACAGGATTTCATCCGGGCCGCCGCTCAGTCCCCCTCCGCCGGGGGCGGCGGAATCCAACAATCCGGCGAACACGCTGCCGGCGCCCGCTTCTTCCGCGTTTTGCGCGCGCAGAAACGCCTCTGCGTCCATCTCCAGCACCGTGTCGCCGCTGGCCGTACGCTTCTGCGTATTGCTCGCCGGGAAAATGTGCACACCCTCAATTTCATGGCGCGCAAGAAAGGGCGCGGTCCCGCCGATTTCTTCAATCTTCCTTAACGGGGTGGCCAGCATCGCCAACACCGCCTTGTAGCGCGCCAGTGGCAGGCCAGCTTCAAACTTCAGCGCGCTCACGCCCCGTTTCAGGAAGTCATCTTCCAGTTGGTTCAAGCCGCGCGCCGTGGTCAGGACCGTGTCCACCAGGATTCGCCCTTCCACGAACCCAAAGGTAAAAGCGTGCTGTTCTTTCAAGATCGAATTGAGCTGGTTGTAGCTGTCCTGGATCGGCCCGGCGGCGACACTGTGGTCGGGGGATAACATGCCCGAGGTCCGCACCGCGATCTGCAGCGCGCGTGCGAAGCGCAGGCCCACGACCTTGAGCTGCTTGGAGTCGAGCATCTCAGGGCTAGCTTATGAGCACTTGGCCGGGTTGCCAAGCGTCCGCGTACTGCCAGCGGGGATGCTTCACCGCCGGCCGGTTGCGGACGTAAACCGGTCATGGCACTGCTTGGCTTGGGCCGCCAGCGCCGAATACTCGGGGGCCGCCCGCAGCTTCGCCAAAGCCGGATCGCTAAGCAGCGCCGTGTTCGAGCAGTAATTCTGCTCGATGGCGCTGCCGATCAGCGCCGACGCCGTGTCCAGTTCGCCGCACCACGCCAGCAACGACCCGTGATAGTAGCGGAACTCGGGATCGCGTTGCTCCAGGATGCTGGGCGCCGCGGCCAGCGTCAGCTTATGCATTTCCGCCGGTGACACGGGCTGCAGGCACGCCTGCAGCAGACCGGCGTACCAGGCGGGACGCGACGAAATCTTGGTCGCCGCCACCTTGGCTTCCTCGGGCTTGTTCTCGCGGACCAGAATTGCCGGAAACACGCTCGCCGCCCAGTCGGACCCGCTGTCCAGGTGGACGTATTCCAGCGCTCGATTAGTGTTGCCCAACTCGAAGAACACGAACGAGCACGAGCGGAAGTCGTAGTTGCCGGGATCCAGTTGCAGCGCCGCATCGCATTCCCTGGCCGCATTGTGCAGGGCGCCCGCGTAGCGCAGCACGTAGGCCAGGGTGAAGTGCGCCTGGGCGTTTTCCGGCCGCCGCTTCGCCAGGTCGACGGCCTCGTTGTAGGCCTTGGCGATCTCGCCGGCTTCGGCGCGCAAGCGCGTCAGGTGCGCCGCCGACGAAATCAGGTTCTGATCCAAGGCCAGCGCCTTTTCATAGGCCGAGGCCGACTTTTGCAGCGCCTCTTTGCCTCCGGCCGAGTACTGGGATTCGTAGTAGTAGCGCAGTCCGAGCGCGTCCCAGGCCGGCGCAAACTTCGGGTCCAACTCCACCGAGCGCTCCAACATGGTCATGGCGGTGCTATTGGGCGCCGCGTCGTGAGGCAGCGCCGAGCCGCGCAGGTAGAGATCGTAGGCGGTGGCATCGTGCGGCTGGGTGGCGGTCGCGATCATCGCCGAAGACGACCCCAGCGCCGGCAGCAATCCCTGCCGAACCTGCGCCGCCAGCTCTTCCTGGAGAGTCAGCAGGTTCGACGCCGGCACCGTCACCGTGCCTTGCCACACCAAGCGGTTGAAGCGCGTGTCTACGTCGTCCAAGGTGATGATGAGCCGGTCGCCCTGGCTCATGTAGTGCCCGGTCAGCACGTTGGCGGCGTGGAGCTCGCGCCCGGCCTGCTGCGGATCGAAGTTCCCCTGCAGGTACTTCGCAGCCGAGGGCACCGGCCGGATCTCCATGGAGCGCGTGTAGGCCAGGATTTTCACCAACTGGTCGGGCACGGCAAAGCGCAGGTAATCCGTATCCGGGTCGCCGCTCACGTTGTTGAAGGGCAGAACCACGATGGTGTTGTTGGCCGCCACCGGCGCGGGGCCGCCGCCGCCGTGCTTCGCCCACCAAATCGTAATCACCAGCAGGATCATGACCAGCAGCCCCGCGATGCCCACCAGCGTGTAGATCTGCCGCACGCTGAGCTTGCGGAATGTCCGGGTGGGCGCGACCGGCGCCCGCGCCGGCACCTCCGCCCCCACCGCTTGCAGTTCCAGCTCCCGTTTCAAGGCGCGCAGGTCCTGACCCAGATGGTGCGCGCTGGGGTAGCGCAGCTCGCGGTCTTTTTCCAGCAGCTTGCCGATGATCGGCTCGAACCCCGGCGGCAGCGACGGGGTCAGGGTGAGCGGCGACACCGGCTTCTGGTGCTGGATCGCCGCCAGCGCCAGCACTGAGGTCCTGGCCATAAACGGCTTGTGCCCGGTCGCCGCCTCGTACAGCACCACGCCGAGCGAGAACAAGTCGCTGCGCGCATCGATCGGCTCGTTCCGCGCCTGCTCCGGCGACATGTACACGGTCGTTCCCGGGATCACGTTCATCTCCGTGATCGCCTCGCTGGGCCGGTGACGCGGCCCGCGCCCGCCGTCGCTATCGCCGACGGCCACCAGTTGGTGCTCCGGCGCCAGTTTCGCCAGCCCGAAATCGAGGATTTTCGCCTGCCCGCGGTGCGTCAGAAAAATGTTTCCCGGCTTCACGTCGCGATGCACGATGCCCTGCGCATGCGCCGCCTCCAGCGCGTCGGCGATCTGGATGCCGATGTCCAGGACCTCCAGAGCATCCAGCGGTCCACGGTCCAGCCGGTCCTTCAGGCTGTGCCCCTGGAGCAACTCCATGACGATGAACGGCATGCCGTTGTGCGAGGCGATGTCGTAAATGGTGCAGATGTTGGGATGATTGAGCGAGGAGGTGGCGCGCGCTTCCAGCGTGAACCGCTCCAGCGACGCGCCGTTGCCGGAGACGTTTTCGGGGATGAACTTGAGCGCGACTCGCCGGCCCAGGCGGATGTCCTCGGCCTCGTACACCAGTCCCATGCCGCCGCCGCCCAGCTTCTTCACAATGCGGTAGTGGGAGATGGTTTGCCCGATCACGGCGGCGTACCCCGCGGTATCGGCATCTTAGGTCTGCCCCGTCACAAAATCAACGCGGGGCACCGGGGGGAGGGATAACCGACGCTAGAATTCGCTTGGTTACATCACCACTTGAAGCCGGCGCGCGCAACCGTCATAATCTGACCTCTTCCGCAGGGGTGTTGGGGATAATGCGAGGATTCCAAGGAGACGCTCATGGGCTTACTCCATCTCTGTGACGAGCATCCTGCCGTCGTCCAACCGGAGACGAGCGCGGCCGATGCGATCCAGATCATGCTCGAGCATCGCGTCGGCGCGGTCACGGTGGTGGACGAAAAGCGAGTGGTCGCCGGCATCTTTACCGAGCGCGATGTCCTGCGCAAACTCGCCCTCAGCGGCCTCGATCCCGCCACGACCGCGGTCGCCGGTCTGATGACGGCCCCGGTCATTCTGGCCACGGCCGATACGTCGCCCGGCGAGGCCTTCGCCATCATGATGGAGCGCCACTTCCGCCATCTTCCCGTGGTGGACGATCAAGGCCGTCTGATCGCCATGCTCTCCATCCGCAATCTGCTGCAGTGGCGCGTTGACGAACTCACCGAACGCCTCGACACCATGGAGCAGTACATGACCAACGATGCTCCGGGAGGATGATCAGGCGGGGGAAAGCGTAAGCCGTAGCGCCGGCTCAAGGCTCGGCGGTGCGGCGCAATTCGACGATGACCCACACCGCCGCCGCGATCAACAGGGGCGAAGAATAGAAACCCGGCGCCGGTCGCGCAAACCTTACTTCGGGAACGGTGTGGCCGAGAGCGGTTGCCACCGCGTGTGCCAGTCCATTTCCCACCATCAACGCCGAAAAAACGTAGGCCGGCAGGCGAAGGACTCCAGCGCCGTGAAAGAAGCGCGGCGAAGCCGCAAACAGAACGACGACCAGCGCGATCAATCCGCCCAGCCAGACATCGAAACGGAACGCCGGCATCGGAAACCACGGCCAGCGCGCATGCACGGCGGCCACGGTCGGATTCCACACGTTCAGAAAGCCGGTCAGCGCTTCGTCGGTAACGTGGAGGGCAAGTGCGGCGCACAGCGCGAGCCAGGACCACCCCAGGCGGCTGGTGCACTGCAACCGCCGTTCCGTTGCTAGTTGACGAGCAAATCCGTTGCTGCCCATAGCTGTTGCGCCGGGCCTAGAACAGTGTGTTCTGTCTTTGTCCCGGCTTGAGCCCGAAGTGCTCGTAGGCAAGATGGGTCACCGTGCGTCCCCGCGGCGTGCGGTTCAGGAAGCCGATTTGAATCAGGAACGGCTCGTAGATTTCCTCGATCGCGTCCGGCTCTTCCGCCAACGCCGCCGCCAGGGTGTTCACGCCGACCGGACCACCCTGGTACTTGTTGATGATGGTGAGCAGCAGCTTGCGGTCAATCTCGTCAAAGCCGTGGCGGTCCACCTCGAGCATCTGCAGGGCCGCCTCGGCGGTCGCCCGATCGATGTGGCCGCCGCCGCGGACCTGGGCATAGTCGCGAACGCGCCGCAGCAGGCGGTTGGCGATGCGCGGCGTTCCGCGGGCGCGTGAGGCAAGCTCCAACGCGCCTTCGCCATCGATCTTCACGCCCAGAATTTCCGCCGACCGGCGCACGATGATTTCCAAATCCTGGTGCGTGTAAAACTCCAGCCGCAGCACGATTCCGAAGCGCGAGCGCAGCGGGGACGAGAGCAATCCCGCCCGGGTGGTGGCGCCGACAAAGGTGAACGGCTGCACGTCAATGGTGTGGGTACGCGCGGACGGCCCCTGCCCGATGATGATGTCGAGCTTGTAATCCTCCAGCGCCGAATAGAGCAGTTCTTCGAGCGCGGGCTGAAGCCGGTGGACCTCGTCAATGAACAGCACCTGTTTGTCGCGGATGTTGGTGAGGACGGCGGTCAGGTCGCCTTTGATCTGCAGCGCCGGCCCCGAGGTCTGCTGAAACTGGGTTCGCAGTTCGTTGGCGATGATGGTGGCCAGCGTGGTTTTTCCCAGGCCGGGAGGGCCGTACAACAGCACATGATCGAGCGCTTCCCCGCGCGAGCGCGCCGCCTCGATGGCCACCGCGAGGTTTTCTTTGACCTTCGCCTGCCCGATGAATTCCTGCAGGCGGCGGGGCCGCAGCTTCAGTTCGAACGACGCATCGTCGTCCAGCGGAGCGGCGGAAACAATGCGGTCTGGGTTTTCCTTGGATGTAGGCACGTGCGGCGATAGTAAGACGAAAGCGCCGCCGAGGCAATTGAGGGATTTGGCGATAGCGTGATTGGGTGATTCAGCGATTGAGTGATTTGATGGAAAACGGCGGGGTAATTGAAGGTCGTCTGAGCCCGATGGACATCACGAAATCGTAAGTTATGAAATCACTAAATCACAAATCACTAAATCACCCAATCATTGCAGCACGATGCCGGCCGATTGGCATGTCGCCGCCGTTCCGTCGTTTCCCTGCCTGATGATTCCGCTGACGTCGGAGCAGAAAGAGCGCGTGCCGCTGGCGCCGACGGTGAGCGGCACCGCCATCGAGCTGTAGGTGGAAATCGGAACTCCCGTGCAGTTCGAAATCGAAAAGGTGTATCCCGCTTTCACGCCCGACGCCAGTACCGCGTCCAGGATGCCCGCGCTGCTCGAGGTGATTGGCCCTCCCGATGCCGGCGGGCCCAACTCTCCGATGGTGCAGGTGTAACCGATACTGGGAAAGGTTTGTGCGTAGGCCGTTTCCGCCGTAGTAATGGTCCGCACTGACGCCACCGCCGATGCCTCGTTGGCCACCAGTTTCGATCGAATCAGGTTCGGAATGGCGATCGCGGCAATGATGAGGATGATTGCCACCACGATCAGCAGCTCGATCAGCGAAAATCCCTTTGCTTTCCTCATAGCCGCACCCTTTCCCGCCCGCGGGGGAACGCGTGCAAGTGACATCATAGGCCCGTTTTGGCGGAAGCTCGTGGGAGGGTACTTAGGAAGTAATAGGGGGAGGAGAATCGCACCCATTTTGCCGCAATTCCAAGACATCGGCAAGTTACTTTAGTCGGTGGCCTAATTACCAGCTACGGTTCATCCCGCGTGGCGCCGATCTCGCTCAGTATTTGCTGATCCACGGCCTTGCCGTTTTCATACACCACCTGCATGAGCCGCACGCGGTAGCGGCGTTTGCTCGCCATGACGTGCGCCACGTCGAAATCCTTGAACGATGCAATGAAATCCCATCGCCCGCGGTTGAACTCCCAGATTTCGAACTGTTCAAAGCGCGCCATGAACTACAACTCGGAATTATTCCTCTTCCGCCGTCTCCTCGCCCCGCGCCTTCTTGTAGTTCTCGATGATCTTCTCCTGTTGTTGTGCGGGCACGATGTCGTAGTGGTTCATTTCCATGTTGAACGACCCCCGGCCCTGGGTCATGGAGGTCAGGTCCACGCCGTAGGTCAGCATCTCGGCCATCGGGACCTCGGCTCTAATAATCGTCTTGCCGGCCTTGTTGTCCATGCCCTGGATGCGCCCGCGCCGCCCGTTCAAATCGCCCATGATCGCGCCCGCGAACTCGTCCGGAATCTCGATCTCCACCCGCATGACCGGCTCCAGCAGCGTCGGCTTGGCCTGCTCCATGGCTTTCCTGAACGCGATGCGGCCCGCGGTCTTGAACGACAATTCGTTGGAATCCACGTCGTGATAGGAGCCGTCGTAGAGCACCACCCGGAAGTCCACCACCGGGTAGCCGGCCAGGAAACCGCGCTGCGCCGCCTCCACGATTCCCTTTTCCACCGCGGGAATGAAGTTCTTGGGGATGGAGCCGCCGAAAATCTCGTTCACGAACTCAAAGTTCGCTCCCCGCGGCAGCGGCTCCATCTTGATGCGGCAATCGCCGAACTGCCCGTGCCCGCCGGTCTGCTTCTTGTGACGTCCCTGCACGTCGGCGCGCCCGCGGATGGTCTCGCGGTAGGGCACCTTGGGCGCCTTCAGATTGACTTCCGTGTGGAAGCGTTTCTTGAGCTTGGAGACGGTCACCTCGATGTGCTGCTGCCCCGTGCCCGCGATCAGGAATTCCTTGGTCTGCGCGTCGCGGAAGAAGCGCAGCATGGCGTCTTCCTCGCGCAGCTTGGCGATGCCGTTGGACAGCTTGTCTTCGTCGGCCCGCGTCTTGGGCTCGATGGCAAAGGTGATGGCCGGCTCCGGCAGCTTCACCTGCGGATACTGGATGGGCGATCCCTTGTCGCCCAGCGTGTCGCCGGTCAGCGTGTCCCGCAGTTTCGCCACCGCTCCCAGGTCGCCGGCATGGAGTTCGTTCACCGGAACCATATTCTTGCCCTGCATCACCGAGACGTGCGCCAGTTTCTCCGAGCTGGAACGGGTGAAGTTCTGCAGCGTGGCGTCGTTCTTCACCACGCCGGAGTACACCTTGAAATACGAAATGCGGCCGGCAAAGGGATCGTTGAGCGTCTTGAACACGAAGGCCGACGCGGGCTCGTTGTCCGCCACCTTGCGCATCTGCGGCGAGCCGTTGCCGCTGCCCGGCATGGCTTCCACCGCCGGACGCCCGGTCGCCGCCGGCAGGTAATCGGCGATGAACTGCAGCAGCCGGTCGGCCCCGATGTTCCCCAGCCCGGAAGTGAACAGCACGGGGTAAATCCGCCGCTCGTCCAACGCTTTGCGCAGGCCGGCGAGCAGGTGCTCTTCACCGATGGTGCCCTGGTCGAAGAATTCTTCCATCAGCGCATCGTCGCCCTCGGCGATCAGCTCGACCAGCTTCTCGTGCGCGCTTTGCGCCGCGTCCTTCAGGTTCGCCGGGATCTCGCCTTCCTTGCCCTGGCCGCTGCCGCCCATGTCGTAGGTGTAAGACTTCATCTTGACCAGGTCGACCACGCCGCTCAGGTTCTTCTCGCTGCCGATGGGAATCTGCACCGGCATCACGGCGCGTCCGAACGCCCCCACGGCCGATTCCAGCATGCGCTCGGTGTCGGCGCGCTCGCGGTCCATGCGCGTGCCCACGATCACCCGCGGCAGGTTGTATTCTTCCGCGAACTGCCAGGTCTTCTCCGTCACCACCTCCACCCCGCCGACGCCGTCCACGGCTACCACAGCGCCCTCTACCGCCGGCATCGCCATCCGGGCTTCGTGGACGAACATGTTGAAGCCGGGCGTGTCAATGAAGTTGACCTTCGTGCCTCTCCATTCGGCGTAGGCCACCGCGCTGGCAATTGTCATCTTCCGCGCCACGGCCTCTTCGTCGAAGTCGGTGGTCGTGCTGCCGTCGTCCACGCGCCCCAGTTTCGGCGTCGTGCCGGCGGTGTAGAGCATGGCGGAGATCAGTTGTGTCTTGCCGGCATGGCCGTGGCCCACCACGACGACATTCCGCACGTTGACGCCTTCATAAACTTTCACGATGAAACTCCTTCAGGCCATTCCACGTCCCGGGTTGTACCGCCGGCGGGATTGCGGGGTCCCCAGAACGCGCCGGCTTTGCGCGTTATGGGGTGCCATTGGGTCCCCTTGCGGAAGGGCGAACGGGAGAGCTATGAAACCTAGGATTCTAGCAGACGGGAAATTTGCGGCTCAACCCGGGCTGCCGGCCCTCGGTTTCCGCCTTGCGCCTCGCCCCCGCTTCATCGCATACTGGCGCCAAGCTGTGGGGGCCGTAATTTTGAGTATCCGTAAAGACCGGGGACAACTCTAACTCCCCATGACTGGCGGCCAACGCCAATTCGCGCGCGCGACCGCGGTGCTAATCGTGCTGGCGCTCTGCTGGCCGATGGCCACCGCTCTGGCTGCCGCTGCCTCTTCGCCAGCCTCGCCAGCCTGTTGCATGCGCGCCGCCCACGGTTGCCACTCGCACAATAACTCGGGCGCCAAATTCGAATCCGTCTGCCACACCTGCGGATGGTGCCACGCTCTCCCCAATGCCCGCGCGCACCTGGCCTCCGCCGCCATTGCGTTCTCATTCTCCGTCTATCGCGCGCCCCAACTCTCCGAGTCACTGTCCCAAGCTGCTGCCGCTCCTTCCCGCCTGCACGCCTCCCGCGCCCCGCCGCGCAGCGCACCTGCCACCGAAGCAATCTGACCGCGGATTTTCACGGATGTCCGCGGATCGGAAGAGTGGAATCCGGGTTGATCCGCGTTCATCCGCGGCAGGAGCCACTTCATGCGCAAGCGCTGGCCTTTGCTTCTCCTTTTATGCGGTTCGCTGTGCCAGGCCACCGTCTTCGGCGGCATTCGCGGCCTGGTACACGACGCCCAGCATCGTCCCATCGCCGGCGCCCAGGTCGTGATCCGCGCCGTCAACTCCGATTTCCGCAAGACCGCGGTCACCAACGATCTCGGCGAATTCCGCCTGGAGGCGCTCCCAGCCGGCGCCTATGAAGTCGAGGTCGCCGCACCCGGCTTCGCCGATACCCGCCAGCCCATCACCATCATCTCCGGCAACGTTGCTGAATTGCACTTCCCGCTGTCGGTGGCGCGGGTGAAGCAGGAGGTCGAGGTGCGCGCTGAGCCCGAATCGGTCGGTACCACGACCTCCACCACCACGAGCCTGGTCAGCCGCGAGCAGATCGCGCAGACTCCCGGCGCCGACCGCACCAACAGTCTCGCCATGGTCACCGACTTTACGCCCAGCGCGGTCATCGTGCATGACCAGCTGCACCTGCGGGGCGGACACCAGGTCACCTGGCTGCTCGATGGCGTTCCGGTGCCGAACACCAATATCGCCAGCAATGTCGGCCCGCAGTTCGATCCCAAGGACATCGATTACCTGGAAATCCAGCGCGGCGGGTACTCCGCCGAATATGGCGACCGCGCCTACGGCGTGCTCAACGTGGTCCCGCGTTCGGGCTTCGAGCGCGACCGCCAGGCCGAACTCGTCACCAGCTTCGGCAGCTTCAACCAGACCAACGACCAGTTCAATTTCGGCAGCCACAATGAGCGCTTCGCTTATTACGGCAGCGTATCCGGCAACCGTACCGATCTCGGTCTCGAAACCCCGGTCCCGCAGGTGCTGCACGATCTCGGAAGCGGCCTGAGCGCGTTCGCGTCGTTGATCTACAACAAAACGCCGAACGACCAACTGCGATCCGTGATCTCCGCCCGCGGCGACCACTACCAGGTCCCCAACGATCCCGATGCCCAGGCCGCCGGTCTGCGCGACGTGGACAACGAGCGCGACGTCTTCGCCAACTTCTCCTGGGTGCACACTTCGCCCGAGGGCCTGATGCTGACCGTCTCGCCGTTCTACCATTTCAACAGCGCGCACTATCAGGGCAGCCTCAATGACGATCGCGGCTCCAACTATGCCGGCGGGGTGGCCACGCTCGGCATCGACCACGACCGCCACAATGCCCGCATCGGCCTGGCAGGCTTCATGCAGCACGAATCGCGCGCACTTGCGTTGACCAGCGACGGCGGTGCGTTCAGCGCGTCAGATCATGCGTGGGGCAGCCTCGCGTCCCTGTTTGCTGAGGACCAGTTCAAGGCCGCATCATGGCTCACCTTGAATGCCGGCGTGCGCCTCACGCACTTCAGCGGCGCCGTCAGCGAGACCGTGGCCGACCCGCGTATCGGCGCCACGGTGCAAATCCCGCGGCTGCGCTGGACCTTGCGCGCCTTCTACGGACGCTACTACCAGGCGCCGCCGCTGTTCAGCGTGGGTGGCCCGGTGCTCGCCCTTGCCGCCAGCCAGGGGTTCGGCTTCCTGCCGCTCAAGGGAGAGCGTGACGAACAGCGCGAATTTGGCCTCACTATCCCGGTTCGCGGCTGGAGCTTCGACTTCGCCAACTTCCGCACCACTGCGAAAAACTTTTTCGACCACGACGTTCTCGGCAATTCCAACATCTTTTTTCCGCTCACCATTGACCGCGCCCGCATTCGCGGCTACGAAGCCACCGTGCGTTCCCCGCAGATCGCCGGCCGCGCCAGCGTTCATCTCGCCTTCTCGCGGCAGTGGGCGGAAGGCTTTGGCGGCGTAACCGGCGGTTTGACGGATTTCTCGCCGCCGCCCGACACCTGGTACTCCCTCGACCACGACCAGCGCGACACGCTCACGCTGGGCGGCACCCTGCGCCTGCCGCTGCGCGCCTGGACGTCCGCCAACCTTCACTATGGTTCCGGGTTTCTTGACGGCGACGGCCCCTTCCATCTCCCGCGGCACACCACGTTCGATCTTGCCCTGGGCAAGACGTTCGGCGAGAGTTGGACCATCCAGGCCAGCGGCCTGAACTTGAATAACAACCACTACTTACTCGACAACAGCAACACCTTCGGCGGCACTCATTACGTCAACCCGCGCGAAGTGATGGTCGAAGTCCGCTACCGGTTCAAGTATTAGCGAAATGAAAAACTGTGGCCCCGGCGCCCTCCCCGGGCTTGCGCATACCCTGTGTCCATGCGGTAGATTACAGAGTCGCGCACCGTTGTTCCGCAACCATCGGTGGGCGTGGGCATCTATACGGAAAAGAGCATCGCTCAACATGAAAATGAATCAGCGCAGCCGTGCGTGGCCGATCATTCTTGGGGTTCTCGCGGTCGGCGGAACCATCGCAGTGCGGGCGCAGACCGCCGGCGAAATCCTGCGTCCGCCCAAAGGCGCCAAGGTGGCCATCGTGGTCTTTGAAGACCTGGAGTGTCCCGACTGCGCCCGCGCCGCTCCGCTGGTGGTGGAAGCCGGAAGAACCTACAAGATTCCGGTGGTCCGCTACGACTTCCCGCTGACGCAGCATCTCTGGTCGTTTGATGCCGCGGTTCTGGCGCGCTTTTTCGGCAGCAAGTCGCCCGCCCTCGGCGTGGACTTCCGCGAGTACATCTTTCGGCACCAGCAGGAGATCACCGGCGTGAATCCATCCGACGAAGCTGGCCAGAAGCAGCGCCTGCGCGCCGCCGCGGAAAAATTTGCCCAGGAACACAAAGTCGCGCTGCCCTTCGTCGTGGACCCGCAGAACAAATTCGCCAATGCCGTGCGCGCCGACCGCGACCTCGGCATCCGCATTGGCATTCAGCACACGCCCACGCTCTACGTGGTGAACAATAGCCGCACCGGGCGGCCGTTCATCGAGGTGGTGGACCGCAGCCAATTGTTCCAGTTGATTGACCAGATGAAGGCCGAAGCCGGGATGTAGGGCTGCCGAGCCGTTTGGAAGATAGCCACAGAGGACACAGAGGGAAAAGCAAATCGTTTATGGCTGCTGGCGGGCTGGCGGTTGTGCCTTCGTGCTGTGGCGAATGGGGTGTGTTTCTACCATGCTCCTCTGTGCCCTCCGTGGCAAGAAATCACCAAACACAATCACAGTTGGCTCATCTCCGGCGTGGCCGCCAGCAAACTGCGGGTGTACGCATGTGCCGGCAGCGTCATGATCTGTTCCGCCGGGCCCACCTCCACGAGCTTGCCCCGGTACATCACGGCGATGCGCGTTGCCAGGTAGCGCACCACCGGCATGGAGTGCGAGATGAACAGGTAGGTGAGGCCGAATTCGCGCTGCAGTTCTGCCATCAGGTTGATGATCTGCGCGCCCACGCTGACGTCGAGCGCCGACACCGGTTCGTCGGCGACGATGAAGCGCGGCCGCAGCGCCAGCGCCCGCGCGATCCCGATCCTTTGCCGCTGCCCGCCGCTGAACTCGTGAGGAAAACGGCTGAGCGCCGACTCATCCATGCCGACGGCGCGCAGCAGTTCGGCGGGGGTGGGCGGCGCGGGTTGGTTGCGGCCGGTCTGGGCGCGGTGAATGACCGCGGGCTCGGCCAAAATGTCCGTCACTCTCATCCGCGGGTCGAGCGAGCCGAACGGGTCTTGGAAGATGATCTGCATGTCGCGCCGCAGCCGCCGCACTCCCGCTGCGCTCGCCGACAACACATCCACGCGCTCGTCGAAGCGCACGCTACCCGAGGTTGGCTCAATCAGCCGCAGGATCAACCGTCCCAGCGTGCTCTTGCCACTGCCCGATTCGCCCACCAGCCCCAGCGTCTCACCGCGGTGAATGTCCAGCGAGACGTCGTCCACGGCGCGCACTTCCCCCTTGGCGCTTCCACCCCAGATGGATTCGCCGAGCGGGAAAATCTTGGTCAGATTGCGGACTTCGACTAAAGCCACGGTCCTTAGTTTCCAGTTTCTGGTTGCGAGTGTCCAGTTCCGATCGGAGCTGCGAGGAATGTCCTGAATCGGACGACAGGCCGTTTACTTCAAAGCCGCCGGCTGAGCGCATGACGTGGGCATGATTCCTATCCTGATTCCGTCGTCGCCGCAACTCAAACCGAAACCAATGTAACCCGCGTGGGTTTGATAGCATCTAGGCTCAGAAGCATACCTCGGGGATGGCAGGTTGATTCTGCGAAGCCGAATTCGCTCTTGGACGGCCAACCGCCAGCGATGGGCAGCCATGCTGTGCGTTGCCCTTGCCGTCTTTGCGGCAACGGCGGCGATCGTCCACGTTCACCCGCATGCCAGCGACGGCGGCCCGAACGCCACGCACTGTCTTATCTGTGTCGCGGCGCATGCGCCGACCGTGCTGACTTCAGTAGTCGCTCCGCTTCCGGCCGTTACCAGCATTCGCGGTACGATCAGCCTGCCGGAAAGCGATCCTCACAGCCGGTTGCTTTCGCCAGACCTCTTCATCCGTCCTCCGCCGGCCACGGTCTAGTTTCCACACCATGAATTGGAGCACGCCCGGATAGGACGGCGGAATCAATTCCGCCGCTCCGCGAATCCGGCGCGGGCCTCTTTTTTCGAATGAAACACCTGTACCTGCCCATCCGTGTTGATGGGAAGAAGCAAACGGAGAAAAATTATGAGCGGCACTTCTTTGTGGCATTTTCGTGCACCCAACACTCTGCGAAAGATGTTCTCGGCGGTTGCGGTCCTCGGGTTGCTGATGTGCGCCAGCACGCCGCTGTCGCAAGCGCAGCAACTGGGCGGCGCGGGAACCATCACGGGCACGGTCAGTGACCCCACCGGCGCGGTGATTCCAGGCGCAACCGTAGGAATTCGGAACCCGGTTAGCGGCTTTGAGCGCACGGCGGTTACGAACAAGGCAGGGACATTCAACATACCCAACGTTCCATTTAACAACTATCACCTCACGGCGAACGCGCCGGGGTTTGCGCACTACGCTCAGGACATTGACGTGCGGTCGATCGTGCCGGTGAATGTGGGTGTCAGCCTGGCGGTGGGGGAGGCCGTCACCAGCATAACGGTGGAAAGCACAGCGGAAGACCTCCTGGAAAACACTCCATCGTTTCACACCGACGTCGATCGTGGTTTGTTTGACAAGCTTCCTTTGGAAAGCCAGTCGTCATCGGTCAGTTCGCTGGTTACGCTCGCCACCCCCGGAATCGCAGCGGATTCCAACGGGCTTTTCCACGGAATGGGGGATCACGCGGAAAACTCATTTTCGGTTGACGGTCAGCCGATCACGGACCAACAGAGCAAAGTCTTTTCCAACCAGATACCGATTGATTCGATTGAGTCGCTGGAAGTGATCGCGGGCGCCCCTCCCGCCCAGTATGGTGACAAAACCAGTGTCGTCATCAACGCAACCACCCGTTCGGGGCAGGGCGTGACTACGCCCAAGGGCTCGCTGACGACTTCCTACGGCAGCTTTGGCACTTCCAATGTCGATTTCAATCTGGCTTACGGAGGTCAGAAGTGGGGGAATTTCATCGCGCTGAGTGGGCTTAACAGCGGGCGCTTCCTCGATCCGCCAGAGTTTTCGGTGATGCACGACAAGGGCAACCAACAGAACGTCTTCGATCGAGTGGACTACCAAGTTTCGACGGCAGACTCGATTCACGTCAACCTGGGTTTCACGCGCTCCTGGTTCCAGAACCCGAACTCGTTCGACATGCAAAACGCGACGGCATGGAACGGGCTGGTGGCGGCTAACGGGCTCGGGCCGGACGGCCTTCCGGTTGGTCCTACCGACCAGCGTTCGCAGATCAAGACATTCAACATCGCGCCGTCATGGACCCGACTACTGGGCCCGACGGCGGTTTTCACGTTCGGCGGTTTTGTGCGGCGAGACCAATACAACTACTATCCCAGCGGCAACCCGTTCGCTGATTTCGTGCCGGATCTTCAGTCACAGACGGTAGCCCAGGACCGGACGCTCACCAACGCGGGTCTGCGCTCGGATATCTCCTACGTGAAAGGAATCCACAACCTGAAGGCTGGAATTACGTATCAGCAAACGTTCCTGAACGAGAACGACAAGCTCGGCATCGTCGATCCCACCTTCCTGGGTTCCCTCACGGACGCGAACGGCAATCCATGCGTGGATGCCAATGGGAACCCGGTTGCAGCTCCGTGCACAACTCTGGCCCCGTTCGACCTCACGGCGGGAGGATCTCTTTTCGGATTTCACGGGCACGCGGACGTGAAGGAGCTGGCGCTCTATCTGCAAGATGCGATCACGAAAGGAAGCTGGACTTTCAACCTCGGACTGCGCGGCGATTTTTACAACGGTCTTACCACGCATCGGGAAGCCGAGCCCCGCTTGGGGGTCGCCTACAACATCAAGCCAAGCAACACGGTTCTTCGCGTTTCTTATGCGCGAATTCTGGAAACTCCCTTTAATGAAAACCTCGTGCTCTCCAGCGTCGGCTGCGCGAACGCTATCCTGAACCCGCTGCTGGGCTGTTCTTCGGTGTCGACGACCCCCTTGAGTCCCGGCTGGCGCAATGAATTCCATGCCGGACTGGAGCAAGCCCTCGGCCGGCATCTGGTGTTTTCCGGGGAGTACATCTGGAAGTACACCCACAACGCTTACGATTTCAGCATCCTCGGCAGCACGCCGATCACATTTCCGATTCAGTGGCATACCTCCAAAATCCCCGGAGTGGCTGGTCGTGTGAGCCTGGCGGACTTCCATGGCCTGACGGCATTCACGGTCTTCTCCAGTGTCGCGGCGCGTTTCTTTCTGCCGCAGCTTGGCGGAGCCGGCGCTACGCCATCGGCTCCCGGAGGAGTGTTCCGCATCGACCACGACGAGAAGTTCAACCAGACGACGCACATTCAGTATCAGCCCTGGAAGCGCGGACCGTGGATTGGTTTCAACTGGCGTTATGACAGCGGCCTGGTCGCCGGCGCGGTGCCGTTTGCAGCCGACACCACGACGCCGGTCGATCTGACGGGACTCAGTGCTGACCAGCAGATGCAGGCAGGCCTCTTCTGCGGCAGCTTGCGGCCAACACTCTCTTCACCGCTCACCACCTGCGCCCCATCCCAGTACGGGTCGACGCTCCTCAAGATTCCGGCCCCAGGGACCGAGGACGACGATCACAATCCGCCGCGGGTCGCTCCCCGCAATCTCTTCGATCTGTCCGTGGGACACGACAACCTTTTCAACCGTGACCGTTACAAGTGGAGCGTGAATTTCACGGTCATCAACTTGACCAACCGAGTGGCGCTGTACAACTTCCTGTCAACTTTCAGCGGCACACATTATGTCAGCCCGCGCACCGTGACCGCTCAACTGGGCTTCCATTTCTGATTGCAACGCGTGCGGGGCTCCGGCCAAAGCCGGGCCCCCTCGACGCTATTCGCCAGGCGGAGGTGGCGTACGCGTTCTGAGTCACGCATCCCGCTCGGTCAAAGTTCCGAGGCCCGCGCCGGACTGTAGTAAACTTTCGCTGTTTTTCCGAAAGGCGGGTGTGGGTTGATCGAGCTAGCGCCTTCGATCTTGTCGGCCGATTTCGCCCGGCTGGGCGAACAAGTCCATGCGGCGTTCGAGGGCGGCGCGTCGCTGCTGCACGTGGATGTGATGGACGGCCACTTCGTGCCCAACATCACGATCGGGCCGCCGGTGGTGAAGTCGCTGCGCAAGGTGACCGACTTGCCGCTGGATTGTCACCTGATGATCGAGCATCCCGACCAGTACATTCCGTCGTTCGCGGATGCGGGCGCCGACTGGATTTCCGTGCACCAGGAAGCATGCGTCCACCTGAACCGCACCCTGGATCTGATCAAGTCGCACGGCTGCCGCGCCGGAGTGGTGATCAATCCCGCCACGCCGGTCGCGACCCTGGCCGAGGTGCTCGACATCGTCGATTTCGTATTGGTGATGTCGGTGAACCCGGGATTCGGCGGTCAAAAATTTATCCCAGGGTCGCTGAATAAGATTGCGCGCCTGGCGGCGCTGCGGGCGGAGCGCAATCTGGGCTTCCGCATCGAGGTGGACGGCGGCGTGACGCTCGACACCGTCCAGCAGGCAGTGCGTTCCGGGGCCGAGGTGCTGGTGGCGGGCAACGCGGTGTTCGGGTCCGGCGATCCCAAGAGCAACGCCCAGAAAATGCTGAAGGCCGCGATGGAAGCGACGCTGCAAAAGGTGTAGCGAGTTGCGAGTCCCGAGTTGCGACTCGCGCCCCGGATTCCTGTAAACTGGAGGAACCGTTCTCCGCTCCCGAAGCTTTGTTCCGAGAGATATCGAGGTAGGGAATGTACCGACGTATCCTTGCGTTCTTAGGCCTGACGCTGCTTGTCGTCACGCTGGCCGGCTGTCACAACAAGAAAGTCAACAATCCGCTGGCCAATGTGGGGTCCAAGCAGCCCGACAAGGTGCTGTTCGACCGGGCCATGGACCAGATGAAGCACAACCACATGGACCAGGCGCGGATCATCCTGCAGACACTGATCAACACCTACCCGGATTCGGAGTACATCGCCCGCGCCAAGCTGGCGGTGGGAGATTCCTGGTACGCCGAGGGCGGATCGGCGGCGCTGGCCCAGGCGGAGAACGAGTACAAGGACTTCGAGACCTTCTTTCCCAACATGCCGGAGGCGGCGGAAGCGCAGTTGAAAATCGCCAACATTCACTACCGGCAGATGGAGAAGCCCGACCGCGACTTTACCCACGCCATGCGCGCGGAAGAAGAGTACCGCAACCTGATCCAGCAGTATCCCGACAGCAAGCTGGTGGCGGAGGCCAAGGACCGGTTGCGCGAGGTGCAGGAGGCCCTGGCGGAGCGCGAATTCCGTATCGGGCGCTTCTACTTCCTGCGCGAGTCGTGGGCGGCGGCCATCGCGCGCCTGCAATCGGTGGTGGATGATTATCCGCTGTACAGCGGGGCGGACGAGGCTCTTTACCTGCTGGGCGGCGCCTACGAGCGGCAGATCGACGCCATTCGCGCTTCGAAATTCGACGAGGTGGCGAAGGGGAAGATGATCAAGGATTTCAGCGACAAGGCGGCGGCGGCGTACGCGCGCATCGTTACCCGGTATCCGGCCACCGACCGCGCCGGCGATGCTCGCAAGCGCCTGGAGGCTCTGCACCGGCCGGTCCCCACACCGACGCCGGAAGCGATCGCGCAGAACAAACGAGAAGAAGAGAGCCGCCGGGAATTAGGACGCTTTGGCAAGCTCAAGTTGAACCTGCATCGCGGGCCCGACACGTCGCTGGCCGCGCGAGTGGGTGAGCCCACGCTGGTGGATCCCAAGCCGACCAACGCACCCGACATCGTGCGGGCGAACACGGCGGCGATCATGGCGGCCAGCGCCAAGACGGGCGGTGGAGAGACAGGAACCGGAAGCGTGAGCGTGGAAACGGTGAAGAGCGGCGCACCCCCGCCCAACCAGCCAGTCCCCCGCAGCGATGCGCAACCGGGCACCGCGCCGGCCGCCGACACCGCACCGGTACTGAGACCCATCCCCTCGGCGGACAGCAGCAGCGCCGGGCCGGATACGGGAACTGCAAGCTCAGCGGCCGGGTCGTCGAATAAGGGCCAGAGCCCCGCGCCCCCGGCGCAGGTCAACGAGGCCGCCGGCGACCAGGGCAATGCGGCCGCGTCGAGTGCCAATGCCAGCTCTTCCAGTTCGAGCGACAAGAACACCACCTCGTCGAGCAAGAAGAAAAAGAAGAAGGGGCTGGGCAGACTGATTCCGTTTTAGAGAGAGACGAGGCTTTCGGCAATCCAGGCAGGGTGACCAGCGCTGGTCGCCCTTTTTGTTTGCGAATTTCCATTGGGCACGGCTGTTTTCCGCCATTTGCCACTCCCCATTCGCTGGTTCGCACTGAGCTTCCGCGTTCTGGCTTGCCCCTCGCGCGGGAAGCATTTCGCCAGCCGTCAGGCGCCCAATTGGACATGTCCCAAGGCGGTTTGCAAGGCGGGCGAGGGGGGTGCTGTTTCGGTTGACTTGCAAGCACAGACACAGTAACTTCGGTGCCACGGTGCCCCGAACGAGGCTCTCTGTGTCATTGAAGGTATTGCTCGCCGACGACAACATTACCGCCCAACGGATGGGCTGCAAGATCCTCAGCGATGCCGGTTACAGCGTCGTGCCGGTCAGCAATGGCGCGGCGGCGGTGAAGAAGATCGCTTCCGAGAAGCCGGAGTTGATCATCCTCGACGTGTACATGCCCGGTTATACCGGACTGGAAGTCTGCGAAAAGGTGAAGAGCGCGGCTGAAACCGCCCGCATTCCGGTGCTGCTGACCATCACCAGTATGGAGCCGTTCAGGCCGGAAGACGGCAATCGAGTGAAGGCCGACGGCGTGCTGACCAAGCCGTTCGAGGCGACCGATCTGCTCGCCGTGGTGCGCAAACTGGCAGAGAAGCTGCATCCCGCGGAGCCGGCGGAGGCCCCAACCACCGTCAAGATGGCGGCAGTCCAAGATTTTTCCGACGCGAGTTACTCCGACTGGAAGTCGGAGGCCGGGGCAGACGAGCCCGCCGCAAAGCCGGCGGAGATTTCGGACGACGTTGGTTCCGCGCCGGTCCTGGGCATCGAAGGACTGGACGCAGCGTCGATATTGACGGTCGAGTCCTCACCTGCGCCGTTCGCGGTGGAGAGCCAGCCTGCGGAAGTCCCGATCTTCGACCTGAACGCGCCTGCGCCGGCGTTTGATTTGCAGCATGCGGAACTGCCCGAGGCCGCGCCGGTGATCGTGCCTCCTGCCGAGTTGGAATACACTTCGGCGCCGCAGGCTGGCCCGACGGAAGTGGCGCCGGCAGCCGAGTTTGAGCCGACATTGCAAGCCGGCGCCGACCAAGTTCCGATCGTGCGGGATTCGGCGCTGGCCACCGATCCCTCCGACTTCATGCAGTTCGCCACCAAGTTCGGCCAAGAACATCCGGAAGAGATTCCCGTCGGCATCGCCATGGAGGAGCCTGCGCACGAAGATGCGATTGCTGAAATCCACGCATCGGTGGCCGAGTCTGGCCCGGTGGCGGAAGCGGCAAGTTTTGAGCACGAAATGCGGCAGGCGTTCGAGACGCCGGGCGGCGCGGCCGCAGCGCCCGCGCGCGAACCTGAGCCGGAGGCTGAAGCCGGCATCGATACACAGCCGATCGAGATCTTCCCGGAGCCATATCCCGCGCCGGCCACGGAAATCGAAGCCGCACCCGAACATCCGGCAGAAAACCACGAGCTTACGCAGAGGCTGGTGTCGCAATTCGTCGCCGAATTGGAAGCCGCGCAAAGGGAAGCACCGCTGGAGCTCGAAATGGAGCCCCCATCCGCTGCCGCCCCCGCCCCCGCCTCGATGGATGAGCAGCACATTGCCGAGGTTGTGGAGCGCGTGTTGGCGCGCTACAAAGACGAACTGGTCGCGGCCATTTTGCGCGAGCTGCAGTCCTAGCCGATCCTTTCAACACCAACCGACAAAAGTGGGAATTTGCGGGGCACGGATTATGCGCTGGCAAATGAGAGCGGCGCGGATATAATGCCGCCCACCCGGAGAGTTCAAATCAAAACGCATTGGGGGCAACATGCCGCATTCAGGATGGAGCGGGCCGCGAAGGATTCTGCTCGCCATAACAGTCATAGCTCTGTCGGCCGCCGCAGGCGCCCAGAGTTCGACAAAACCAAAATCACCGGCGGCCGATGCCACGCCGCAGGTTAACCATCTACTTGGTCTCGAGGACGTCAAGCACAACGCCAAGGGCAAGCTGACGGTCAGCGCCACCGGCTTGGACTTCCAGGGCGCCGCCTCGCACGCACGGGTTCCGATCGCATCCATTGAGGACATCTTCACCGGTGAGGACAGCCGGCAGACCGGCGGCAAAGTGATGACGCTGGCCAAAATGGGCGTGCCTTACGGCGGTGGGCGCGTCCTCAGCCTGATTACGCACGAGAAATTCGACAGCCTCACGGTGGAATATCGCGACGATAACGGCGGGCTGCATGGTGTTATCTTCACCATGCCGCTGGGCCAGGCGAGGGACATCAAGACACAACTGGTTGCTCAGGGCGCGAAAGCCAGCATGCCGGTGGAAGCAACCGCCGACACGAAGGAGAAGAAATGAATAGCCAACGAGCACTTTGGCGTGCCCTGGCGGCCGCGGCGCTGCTGCTGACGCTGCTGGCCGGCGCATCCGCTTTCACACAGGAAAAGCCAGCCGCGACACCGACGGCGAAACCGGCCGCGACGGCTACCCCGTGGGCAATCCAGATCGAGCCGGTCTCGGCTGAAGAAGGCCAGCTCCCGCCCGACTTCGCCATGGCCATCTACGAAAAGCTGATCGAGGAAGTCGGGAAGACCAACAAGTTTCAGCAAGTATTCCGCAGCGGCGATCGGCGGGCGACCGACGTGCCCAACTTGCTGATTCTCACCACCAAGCTGGAGAAATTCGAGCGCGGCAGTCAAACCAAGCGTGCCGTCACCACGGTGGCCGGCGCCACCAAGGTTACGGTGCACGCACAACTGGCCACGCGCGACTCGCAAATCAAGGTGGACAAGACGGTGGCGGGCACAGTCCGTCTGTTTGGCGAGAACATCAAAGCGACGCAGTTCCTGGCGAAAAACATCGCCAACCTGATCAACCAGGCGTCGTTCTAGATCGCAACATTCGTGCCGGAGTTGAAAAGCTAGCTGTCAGCTCTCAGCTATCAGCCGTCGGGTTTCGAGCCTGACGGCTGTTTCATTTGCTGCGACGCGCCGGGTTTTTCGTTCCCACATCTGCCAACGGCGGGCAGATGTGGGGCACCGTCGAGTCGAACGCCGCGCTGGAGATGCGGGCCACCAGCCGTTCGCAGCAACCATCCGTGCGGCCGAGCGGTTCTTGACACCTTTTGCCGGCAAGACCTAAGATGGCAAAACTTCTAGGGTGACCTCCTCGCGATGATCGGCAAGACAATTTCCCACTACCGCATCACCGACAAGCTCGGCGAAGGTGGCATGGGCGTGGTGTATTGCGCCGATGACGCCAGGCTGGGCCGGACCGTGGCGCTGAAGTTCCTGGCCGAGGGATACGCCCGGGACAGCCAGGCGGTGGAACGCTTCAAGCGCGAGGCCCGTGCGGCTTCCGCGCTCAACCACCCCAACATCTGCACCATCTACGACATCGACGAGTACGAAGGCCGTCCCTTCATGGTCATGGAGCTGCTGGAAGGCGAGACCGTGAGGCGGCGCCTGGCGCAGGGACCGTTTTCCACCGACGAGCTGCTGGATCTGGGGATCCAACTCGCGGATGCGCTCGATGTAGCCCACAAGCGGGGCATCGTTCATCGCGACATCAAGCCGGCCAACATCTTTGTCACCGGGCGCGGCCAAGCCAAAATTCTGGACTTCGGCCTGGCCAAACTGATGCCCCAGAGAGACAGGGTGGCGATGGGGGCCGGCGCGCTGATTGGTCCCAACGCGGATACCATGGCAGAACACTTGACCAGCCCCGGTACGGCGATTGGGACGGTCGCTTATATGTCCCCCGAGCAGGCACGCGGGGATGAAGTCGACAGCCGCTCCGACATCTTCTCCCTGGGCGTGGTGCTCTACGAGATGGCCACCGGAAAAGAAGCCTTCCCCGGTAATACCTCGGCGGTGGTGTTCGATGCCATCCTGAACCGGGCGCCGCTTGACCCGGTCCGGTTGAACCCGAACCTGCCGCCCGGCTTGGAACCGATCCTCAGCAAGACGCTGGAGAAGAACGCGCGGTCACGCTATGACAGCGCTGCCCGGCTGAAGGCCGATCTGCAACAGCTCAAGCGCGACAGCGATTCCAGCCGGACGGCAGCGGTGGCGGCGCCGGCGGAGCGCTCCCTGGCCGTGCTCTATTTCGAAAACCTCAGTGGCGCCAAGGAGGACGAGTACTTCCGCGACGGCATGACGGAAGACGTTATTACCGAGCTGTCCAAGATCAAGAACCTGAAAGTGTTTCCCCGGGCGGCGGTGCTCAGCTTCCGCGACCAGGCGGTGACCGGACCGCAGGTGGGCCAGCAGCTCAATGCCCGGCACGTGCTCACCGGCAGCCTGCGCCGCGCCGGCAACCGCCTGCGCATCACGGCGCAACTGGTGGAGACGCGCACCGGGCACGCCGCTTGGGCGGAGCGCTACGACCGTGAGCTGAAGGACGTCTTCGAGGTGCAGGACGAGATCGCCCGCAGCATCACCCAGGCGCTGCGCATTACCCTCTCGCCCCAGGAAGAGAAGGCCATCGCCCGCAAGCCCACCGAGAACACCCAGGCGTATGACTCCTACCTGCGCGGCCGCAGCTTCGCCCGCCGCGTGACCCGCTCCGACCTGGAATTCGCCATGCAAATGTTCGAACAGGCCATCGCTCTGGATTCCCGTTTTGCCCTGGCGCACGCGGGAATGGCCAATGCTTGCGGCGAATACTACGAGTGGCACGAACACGACCAGCGATGGATCGAGAAGGGCACCGAGGCAGCGCTCCGGGCCCTGGCGCTGGAGCCGCACTTGCCGGAGGCGCTGCTGGCCCAGGGACGCATTGCCTACGCGGTGAAGCGCTACGATGAGGGTACCCGCCTGGCGAAGCAGGCCATTGAACGCAAACCCGATTGCGATGGAGCGTACTTCGTGCTGGCCCGGGCATTCATCGCCTCTGGGCACCCGGAGGAAGCGGCCCGCCTGACGGAGGCCGCTTTGGCAGCCAATGGCGATGACTACAACGTGTATGTCCCGCTGATGGTGGCGACGGAGCGGCAGGGTGACAAGGAAGGCACGCGCCGGCTGCGCGAACGGAGCTTAGTCTCGCTGGAGCAGCAACTCGCCCTGGTTCCCGAGGATGTGCGGGCACGCATCCTGCTGGCCAGCAACCTGGCCTGGCTCGGACGGATCGAAGAGGCGGTTCAGGCGCTGCAGATTGCGGTTGCGCTGCGGCCCAACGATAGCAACATCCTCTACAATGCGGCGTGCACCTACGGCATCCTGCAAAAAAAACCGGAAGCGTTGGACCTGCTCAAGAAGCTGAACGCGATGGGGCATCTGAACAAGGGCTACGCCCGGCAGGATTCCGACCTGGACTGCCTGCACGGCGATCCCGAATTCGAATCGCTCATGGCGTGACCGGCTTCCCGGATAAAAAGCCCCCGCCAACATCAGACTGTGACCCGTGCACTGCCCCTCACAAGCGATTGTGACGGCGGTTACAGCCTCGGCGTACATCCCAGGCTAGGCTCACAAGGGCGGAATCCCTGGGAGCTTGTACCTCACCGGCTACTCTTGCGGGAAGCGGAAAAAGTGCGGAGATGAAGTCTATATGCGCGTGGTGTGGATCCGAGATCGCGCCCAGTGGAACGGAAGAGCCTGCCGATAGCCCCGTCAGCCACGGCATCTGCGCATCCTGCCGGAATAATATCGACTGCCAGGAAGGCGTCGCACTGCAGAGTTACCTGGACAGCATTCCGCTTCCGATTCTGGTTCTCGACAGCAAGTTCCAGATCGTAGCTTTGAATCGCAAAGCCTGCGAAATCACCGGCAGCAACCCCAAAGATTCGGCAACCCGACTGCCTGGAGACGTGTTTGAGTGCGAGCTGGCACGCCTCCCAGGAGGCTGTGGCAGGGCGGTGTGCTGCTCCGGCTGCGCCATCCGGAAGGCCGTGCTCAAGACCTTCGAAACCGGCGAACCGGAAAGCGGCATTCCAGCGACTTTAACGCTGGAAGGCGCTCATGCTTCCGTTGCCCTCACGATCACTGCCATCAAAGCCGGCGATGTCGTGATGCTGCGGATCGAGGGGCTTGGGGATTAGGCGAAAGCCCGCGAGACGCACAACGAAAGCTGCGAGGCCGATACCGATCACTGCCATCGCCACTACTGCAAATTCAACTGCATCCCCTGTCTCGCAATGAGACGCCACACGGCATTTCGCCGATTCCCTGGCTACTATTGAGACACATTTTGCTCCTGGACTTGGGCAGAAGTGTCGCTGCGCGCCAGATATCATCAATGATTTCAATTAGTTACAATTTATTGTTACCGAAGTAACAAGTTGGAAGCCAACCTGCCATTAACCGTGACAGCCCCCCAGGGTGAATGAGGACACCAATGGACGTCACGGTTGCCGAAACCACGCCAGCGCCAGCCATTGCGATCGATACCAAGGCTGTGATCCGCTGTAAGAAGTGCCAGCTCAACCAGTTTATGACCAGGCAAGGAAACTGCCGGCGCTGTCGCCGGCCCTTGCTGTGCGAAGAACCTCCGGTGGTTGTGCCCGAATGCCAGCCGGCCCAGTCCGCCGGTCCAGCGCGTCCGTCGGTCGACATGGCCACGGCGATCTGGCTGCTGCGCTCGGCGCGCGGAATGTCGCAGCGCGATATGGCAAAGAAAATGGGCATCGCGCGCACCTACATCAGCAAGCTGGAAGGCAATCGCTGCGTGCCGTCGCCGCCGCAGATTCGGCGCATCGCGGGCATTCTGGAGGTCTCGGAGTATTGCCTGGTCGCGCTGGCGACGGTGCACAACCAGTCCGCCTCGGGGCAGTAATCCGACAGTGCTTTATCGGGCGCGTGCGCCCGCGCGCCAAAGATACTAATGCTATCCACATGCTTACACGAGGCAATTCGACTGTCTCACTGTACGCCGTTGTCGTGTTGGCCTTCATGTTCTGCCTAGGCGCTGAAGGGCAGGCACGGATTAGCGGGGCCTACCTGGCACACGATAATAGCGGGGCGATGATGCTTCAGTTGACCCAAACAAATGACGGACAACTGGCGGGTGTGTTCAGTCTCGTTTTATTGAAAGACGGAAAGATTGAAGCCTCTCAGGTAAGCGTCAGAGGCGTCACCGATAACGGGCAAATCACTTTAACATTTGGAGAAGGCTTTCTTGGTTTTGGAAAACCGACGTGCTCAGGCACTGTGCGCGGGAACACCATAACTCTCCAAATCATCGATAAAGGCAAGGTAACGCCAATGGTGTTATCTCGCGCTTCGGAAAGCCTGTTCGCAACGTACACTGACGAATTAAAGAAAAGAGCCACAGCAATTTCGACCAACGCTCTGCTGTCCCAGTTCGTTAAAGCCGTCAAACAGATGGTACCCACCTCCGACGCTTGGATATCAGAAGCGCAAGGCCGCGTTCAACAATTGCCCGCCATCGAAAATGGATACCGGCAAATTGAGACACGGATGCAAAAACTCATCGGAAGGGAACGCACAATCGCCGATAGCAGTGTCAGATACCAGATATCAACCAACGTTTATCACCTGGACATCGAGGGCTACAATTTCGACACCCAAGTTGATTCGGCATGGGACAGGCTGTCCGATGGTGGAACGAATCTGGAAAAACAGTTTGCCACTCTCGTAAACAATTGCAAGGGCTCGGAAATCTCGCTTCGACAGCGTGGGGCATCTGAGGAGTTGATCGATGGATGGCGAACGGCTTGTCGAAATGGACTTGTACAAAGAGACCGATTCCAGTCTCAACTCAAGACAATTCGTGAGAAGAGAGCATCTCTGAAAGCATTTCAGAAGGATGCTGAAGTACGGCGGCAGGCAGTGGTTAAACTGTCCGATAAGCTAGCCGAATAGTGGCCGATTTAGTCACTTGCCCTGCCCGCCGTTTGACCCTGTTTTCCACCCGCCTGTAATATCGAACTTCAGTTTCAGTTTCAGAAAGGCCCATGCCCGATTGCGTCAATGGGTTATCGCGGCAGGTAAGCGGGAGAAACTGTTAGCCGCTATCGAGAAAAGTAGAAAAAACAGTTCGCGGTAAGAGCCTCTTAAGGTGCAGTTCTTCAAATGCCAATTCCCGAGTCACGTCCGGGACACCAGTTGCTGCGCAACCGCGTAATCGCAGCTCTCGACCTTACCGCAGGAATCGCAATCCAATGGCTTCAACGAATCCGAAACTTGGGAACAGTCGATCTTGCTCGAATCTGGTACCAGTCTGAGGTGTCGACTCGCCAGGTCATACGCGATAATTTTCGCAACCTGTGTCTCGAATACTCTGGGTAAGACCCACGAGGGATTCTGCGCACTCTCGGTTCAAATAGACTGTAAGCCATGTTCGATATTTCCAGCTCCCAAGATTTCTACGCCATGCTGGTACAGGACTTCGATGAATTCATTGAAGACCAGCAATCCTCGCGGCGCGCGATTCATTGCGCCATAACCGCTTATCATCTCCATGAGTGGGTATGGGGAGACTGGCTCGGAACGGACTATCTCACGCGGAAAGCGCTGAGCATTCGCGACAAGGAGTCCTTTCTGGCGTGGATAGATAAAGCCTGTCCTTGGTTTTCCAGCATCCAGGCTCTGGCTAACGGCTCAAAACATTTCATCCGAAAGCCAGGCTTCGACACTCAGAAAATACAAGGATACGGTCAAGGACCGTATGGGGTCGGTCCCTATGGACAGCCCTACCTACTCATAGATTTTGGAGAGCAGGCCGCAGAGCACCGATTTTATCCCGCTGGCGCGTTGCTTGAGGTTGTGGTGAGATTCTGGCGGGATTTCTTCAAGTTGTACCACCCTATCCCCGACCTTCCGGCAAGCAAGTACCATGTCGATTAGTTCTGCGCTTCGGTATGAAGTGCAAAATCTCGCGCCGTCCACCTCCGAGCAAGCCTGAGCGAGTCCGCCGCACGCTTCCACACCGCCGACGCCCAAAGCTTCTACGGCACTCAGCGCATCGCCGCCGCCGAAACCGCACGTGTCGGCCGCAGCGTCAGCTCCGGCGTCCGCGCCCTTGCGATCTCGTCATAGAGTAAAATCTCCCGGTCGCCCACGCGGGCGCCCTCCGCCACGATCGCCAAATCATCAACCTGTGCGTCGTCCTCGACGCAACCCATCACCCACGCGCAGCCTCTAACACGTCCATTGTCCCGCACCACGGCGAACGGCCCGTAAACTTGCGCCGCATCGTAAACCCACGCATCCCCCGCGTGGCACAAATTGTTCTCGCTCTCTATATACCCTCCCAAGTCGCCGCGCCTCACATCGCCGAAGTCTCTCAGCGCCCGGATTCGATAGACCGTGTTAGTTTGACCCCTTTTTCCGCCCGCCTGTAATATCAAAGTTCAGTTTCAGTTTCGGTTTCAGTTTCAGAAAGGCCCATGCCCCACGAATTGTCCAAGGCGTACGACCCGGGCGCCATCGAGCAGCGCTGGGCGGAATACTGGGTAAGCGAAAAGCTGTTTTCGGTGAAGACGCCGCCTGCGGAAAACCCCCACCCTGTCTCGCCAAACCCGGGCGAGACAAGGGTGGGGCAACCGCCGAAGCCGCCGGTGTTCACCTTGCTGCTGCCGCCGCCCAACGTCACCGGTGCGCTCCACATGGGACACATGCTGGAACACACCGAGAGCGACATCGTGGTGCGCTGGCACCGCATGCGGGGCGACCTGACGCTGTGGATTCCCGGCACCGACCATGCCGGCATCGCGACCCAGATGCTGGTGGAGCGTCAACTGGCCAGCGAGAAGCTCGACCGGCGCCAGATGGGGCGCGAGAAATTCCTGGAGCGCGTGTGGCAGTGGCGCGAGCACTACGGCGGGACCATCCTCAAGCAGATGAAGCGGCTGGGGACGTCGGTGGATTGGGACCGCGAGTATTTCACCATGGACGAGCGCCTATCGCGCGCGGTGAGGGAAGTGTTCGTCCGCCTGTACGACGAAGGGCTGATCTACCGCGGAACGTACATCATCAACTGGTGCCCGCGGTGCGGGACGGCGATCAGCGACCTGGAGGTGGTGCACGAGGACACGCCGGGCAAGCTGTACCAGATCAAGTATCCAGTGAGCGGATTGGAACGTCCCCACCCTGTCTCGCCAACCCCGGGCGAGACAAGGGTGGGCCACCCGGAGTTCATCACGGTGGCAACCACGCGTCCGGAGACCATGCTGGGCGACACGGCGGTGGCGGTGAATCCCAACGATGCGCGCTACACGCATCTGCATGGGAAAAAAGTCATCCTGCCGCTGATGAACCGCGAAATTCCCATCATTCTGGATGAAGTGGCGAACCCGGAATTCGGTACCGGCGCGGTGAAGGTCACGCCGGCGCACGATCCCAACGATTACGAGGCCGGCCTGCGCCACCATCTGCCGCAGATCACGGTGATGGACGAGCACGCGCGCATGAACGAAAACGCGGGCGCGTACGCCGGGCTCGATCGCTTCACCGCGCGCGCGCGCATCGTGCACGACTTGCAGGAGCAGGGATTGCTCGCCGGAACGAAGGATTACATGGTGCCGCTGGGCAAGTGCCAGCGCTGCCACTCGATTGTCGAGCCGCGGATTTCGACGCAGTGGTTCGTGGCGGTGAACAAAAGTCCCGAGTCCCGAGTCCCAAGTCCAGAGAGTAAAACGAGCGGACAAAATTCGAGGGGCACAGAGATCCGCTTGAGCATGGCCGGGGCCGCGGTTGAGGTGGTGAACTCGGGCGCGTTGCGCTTCACGCCGGAGAACAATGCGGCCATCTACCTGCAATGGATGGCGAACCTGCACGACTGGTGCATCTCGCGGCAGTTGTGGTGGGGACACCGCATTCCGGCGTGGCACTGCGGCAACTGTCACAAGATCACGGTGGCGCGCGAGGCGCCCAATACCTGCCCGCATTGCGGAAGCAGCAGCCTGGAGCAGGATCCGGACGTGCTGGATACGTGGTTTTCCTCCGCGCTGCTGCCGTTCACGTCGCTGGGCTGGCCCGACGCAACCCGTGACCTGGAAGTGTTTTATCCCAACACGCTGTTGATCACCGGCTTCGACATCCTGTTCTTTTGGGTGGCGCGGATGGTGATGATGGGTTGCCATTTCATGAACGAGTCTTCAGTCGTCAGTCTTCAGTCGTCAGGAAAAACCGGAGAGCAGGCTGCAGGAGGGCAGTCGACGGTCCCCTCGGCTGCGCTCGGGGCAGGCTCTGGTCGACGGTCGACGGCGAAGAACGAACTGGCGGAGAGCGTGCCGTTTCGCGAGGTGTACATCCACGCGCTGGTGCGCGACGCCGAGCGGCAGAAGATGTCGAAGACTAAGGGCAACGTGATGGACCCGATCGAGGTGATTGAGAAGTACGGCACCGACGCCACGCGCTTCACGCTGGCGGCGCAGGCTGCGCCCGGCACGGACATCGCGTTCAATCCGTCGCGCACCGAGGGCTATCGCGCGTTTGCCAACAAGATCTGGAATGCGGCGCGGTTCATGTTCATGAACGTCAACCGCGCAAAAGAGATGGGCTCGTGGAATCCTGAGTGGTCAGTGGCCAGTGGCCAGTGGTCAGAAAGACGCGGGTCAGAGACCCGCGCCACACAAGCTGGCAGGCTCACCGCTGGTGTGCGGGGCTTTGAGGCAGCCGCGCTGGAGGACCGCTGGATTCTGTCGCGGTTCAATCGCGTGGCACAGGAGATGAATGAGGCGATCAAGACTTATCGCTTCGACAATACGTGCCACGTCATCTACCAATTTTTCTGGGGCGAGTTCTGCGACTGGTACCTGGAGCTGATCAAGCCGCGGCTGAGCACCCCATCGCGCGAGGCGCGCGCTGGGGACCCCGCAAAAGAGAACAGCGAGGACAAGCCGACGGTGGCGCGCGCCTGTAGCAACCTGGTGGCGCTGTTCGAGGCGGCGCTGCGCCTGCTGCATCCCATCATGCCGTTCATCACCGAGGAGATCTGGCACGCGCTCTACGATCAGGAGCCGCCGCTGAAATCGATCGCGCTGGCGCCCTACCCGCAAGCGGACGCGGCGCAGATGGACGAAGCGGCTGAAACCGAAATGGCGATCCTGCAGGACCTGATCGTCAGCGTGCGCAATTTGCGCGCGGAATTGAAGGTGGAGCCGCGGCAGAATATTCCTATCCAGGTGCACACGCAGGATGGCGTGCGGCGGATCTTCGAAGCGAATCGCGGTGCGGTGGAGCGCCTGGCGAATGTCGGGGAGATGGCGTTTGTGCCGCAGTCGCTGGCCAAGGAAGCTGGGGCGCGTTCGACGGCGCGGTTCGACGTGCGCGTGCTCTACGAGAAGAAAATTGACGTTGCGGCCGAACGCGAGCGGTTGAACAAGGAGCTGGCGAGGATCGAGAAACAGATCGAGAGCGCCGAGCGGCAGTTGGGCAACGAGCAGTTCCTGGCGAAGGCGCCTGCCAAGGTGGTGGAGGGACTGCGGAAGCAGTTGACGGAGTCGAAGATGCTGCGGGAGAAGACCAGGGCGGGGTTGCGGGAGATGAAATAGTGCCGCACCTCCGGCGCTCGTGTACCTTGTCACTACGTGTTCCCACCGCTGCCGCGGTGGGCTAACGAATTCCGCGCCTCCGGCGCTGGTCATTGCTGACGACCGACGGCTGAAGACTGGCGACTGAAGACTGGCGACTAACGACCGACGACTAGCGCCTGAAGACTGGCGACTAACGACCGACGACTGGCGACTGAAGACTGGCGACTAACGACCGACGACTAGCGCCTGAAGACTGACGACCGAAGACTGGCCATGGACTGGCATTCACGAAGAATCACGGCGATCCTGGAGAACGCGCTGCTGGAAGACAAAGCCACCAGCGACGCGACGACCTATGCCTGCATCGAGCCGCAGCAGCAGGCGACCGCCACCATCATGACCAAGCAGGACTGCGTGCTCGCCGGGTTGGGCGCCATCCCGCGCATCTTCGACGTTTTCGCGCAGCTCGACGGCACGGTCAGCGGTTATCCCGACGTGCGCAGCCACCCGGAAGTTTTCGACGGCGTGCGGCTTCACAAGGGCGACTTCGTTGCCGTGATCCAGCACAATGCGCGTGTCATTCTCTCTTGCGAGCGGGTGATCCTGAATCTTCTGCAGCGGCTCAGCGGCATCGCGACCATGACGCGAAAGTTTGTGGACGCCATTGAGGGCACGGGAGCGCACATCCTTGACACTCGTAAGACCGCCCCCGGCCTGCGCATGCTCGACAAGTACGGCGTGCGCTGCGGCGGCGGCCACAATCACCGGCTCGATTTGAGCGACGGCGTGCTCATCAAGAACAACCACATCGCGCTGGCGGGCGGCATCGCCCCGGCGCTGGAGCGGGCGCACCGCAACCGCCGCGGCGATCAGCCGATCGAGATCGAGGTGCGCAACCTCGATCAATTGGAACAGGCGCTGCTGCATGGCGCCGAAGCCATTCTGCTCGATAACATGCCGGTGGAGGAGGTCAAACGCGCGGTGGTGCGGGTGGCGCATCACACGCGCCGCGTGCCGCTGGAGGTTTCCGGCGGGGTGAACCTGGAAACCGTGCGCGCCTACGCGGAAACCGGCGTGGAGTTCATCTCCATCGGCTCGCTCACCCATTCCCCGTCCGCGGTAGACATGAATTTGAGGACGAAACCCGCCTAGCTCTGAGCTCTCAGCTATCAGCTCTCAGCCGTCAGCGGCACTTCGGATCGCGGAATACTTTGCGTTCCTATTCGCTGGTCACGCATAATCTCCCCATACCACGCAACCGCACATCCCGGACACCGCGGCAATTGCGGCCCCCGGCGAAACTGCGCGTCCACGACGGCGCGCTGAGCGACGCGCGGCTGGGCCGGATCGTGCGCCTGCTTGCCGACCACGCCATGGTGGTAGTGAGCGGCACCAAGCTGGCGCAGGAGATTGCGGCCAGCCGGTCGGAAGTCTGGCGCCTGGTGCAGCAGTTACGGCGGCTGGGCGTGCGCATCGTCGGCCGTCCTGCGACGGGATACCAGATCGAAAGCATGCCTGACCTGATGCTGCCCGAATTTCTTGCGCCCGCACTCCAGGGCACCATCTTTGCCGAGCACATTCATCATTACTTCCGCATCGGCTCCACCAACGCGGAAGCGATGAACGCCGCCGCCGCAGGTTCGCCTGACCGCGCCACCGGGCGAAGATCGCACGCGGCGGGGATCCCGGCGCCTGAGGGCAGCGTGTACGTGGCCGAGGAGCAGACGGCGGGCCGCGGCCGCGGAGGTCACGGGTGGCACTCGGCGCGCTCGGCGGGAATCTACTGCTCGGTCGTCTTGCGCCCGCAGGTCGCGCCGGCCGATGTGCTCATGCTTTCCCTGGCGGCTGGACTCGCGGTGCGCCAAGGGGTCGAACAGGTGACCGGCTTGCGCGCCGATTTGCGCTGGCCCAACGACCTGCTGCTCGGCGGCAAGAAATTCTGCGGCATCCTCATCGAGATGAATGCCGAGGCCACGCGCGTGCGCTACGCGGTTGTGGGCATGGGCATCAACGTCAACCAGGAGACGTTTCCTCCCAGCATCGCAGCGACGTCGTTGCGGATGGAGAGCGGGAGAACGTGGTCGCGGGTGGAACTGGCGGCCGCTTTGCTAAAATCGCTCGACCGCGAGTACCGCCGGCTTCCCGATGCTGCGGCGCGCAACCAGGTGCGGCTGCGCTTTGAACAGAGTTCTTCGTCGGCCCGTGGGCGGCGCGTGCGGGTCGAGGAAGACGGCGGTTACGAGGGAGTCACCGAAGGCCTGGATGAGCGCGGGTTTTTGCGGGTGCGGACGGAGTCCGGCGTAAGGACAGTGCTTTCGGGGGGAGTGAGGGAACAGGATTAACCACGGATCGCCACGGATGAACACGGATCGGAATAGAGTTGCGGCAGCCGAGGGCGGCTACCGCCATGCAACTCATGGGTGAGTCATTCAGACAGCCTCAGGCCTGAAGCCTGAAGCCTAGAGCCCGAAGCCATGCTTTTGGTTCTCGATGTGGGCAACACCAATACGGTGCTGGGCGTCTTCGAATCCGCCGCCGGGTTCGAACGCGACAGCGAGCCTGCGCGCCTGCTGGCGCACTGGCGCGTCGCCACCATCAAGACGCAGACGGTGGACGAGTACGGCGTGCTCTTCCGCAACCTGTTCGCCATGGCGCAATTGGAAGTCGAGCAGGTAAAGGGAATCGTGATCTCGTCGGTGGTGCCGCCCATGGACACCACCCTGCACGAGGTCTGCGAACAATATTTTCACACCAAGCCGCTGTTCATCGAGCCGGGCGTCAAGACCGGCATGCCGGTGCACTACGATAATCCGGCGGAGGTCGGCGCCGACCGCGTGGTGAACGGCGTCGCCGCGTTCCAGAAATTCGGCGGACCCTGCATCGTGGTGGACTTCGGCACGGCCACCACCTTCGACGCGATTTCCGCCAAGGGCGAGTACCTGGGCGGGGTGATTGCGCCCGGCATCGGAATTTCCGCCGACGCGCTCTTCGAGCACACCGCGCGCCTGCCACGCGTGGACATTCGCAAGCCGGCGAAGATCATCGGCACCAATACCGTGAGCAGCCTGCAGGCCGGCCTGTTTTACGGGTACCTCGGGCTGGTGGACGGCATCCTGGAGCGGCTGATCGCGGAACTCGGCGAAAAAACCAAAGTCGTCGCCACCGGCGGGTTGGGCAGCATGATCGGGGCGCACTCCCGGTTCATCACCGAGGTGGACGACCTGCTGACGCTGGAAGGCTTGCGCATCATCTGGCAACGCAACCAGGCGACGCCGAGCGCGAAACGAAAAACGGCAAAATAAACCACGGATCGCCGCGGATTCACACGGATGAGAAGAGAAGAAACAATCCGTGTTCATCCGTGCAAATCCGTGGTCAATTGTTTTCTCGTGGAAAACTACTTCAATTACTTCACCGAAATCGAGGAGCACTTCCAGCGGCGGCGGGGCACCATCCTGCTGCTGTCCACACTCGATTGGGCGTTGATCGAGACCTGGAAGGATGCCGGCATTCCGCTGGAAGCCGCGCTGCGCGGGATTGATGCCGCCTTTGAGCGCTGGGAGCGGCGTCCCTCGAAGACCCGCAAGGTGAACAGCCTGGCTTACTGCGCGCAGGAGGTGCTGGCCGCGGCCGAGGAGATGAAAGAGGCGGAGGTGGGAACGGCGCGCGCGGAAAAGCCGGATGCCGGATTCGCGCCGGAAGAAATTGCGGCCTACCTGGAGCACAATGCGGCGGCGATTGAATTGTCCCGCGCTGGGCTGCCGGAGATTTCGCAACCGCTCGCCGCCGAGACAGCACAGTCGTTGCGCGGATTGTCGGGCGAAATCAAGCCACGCGCCGGACTGGAGGACCTGGAGCGCCGGCTCACCGTGCTCGAAGACAAGCTGTTCGCCTCATTGCTGGCGGCCACACCCGACGAGCAACTCCTGGCTGTGCGCGCCGAGGCCGACCGCGAACTCGCGCCCTATCGCCGCAACATGGCCGCGCCGCAGATCGAACAGCTCCAGAAGCAGTATGTCCACAAACGCCTGCTGGAACGGTACGGCCTGCCGCGGTTGAGCCTGTTTTACATGCAGTGAGCCGAGAATTTTGTAATTTGGTAATTGGGTAATTTAGTAATTGAGGTTCGCTAACGAGCACTGCAAATCACCAAATTACCAACTTACGAAATTACTAAATGAGCCGCACATGCTTCCTTGTTCCCGTGGTGAATCTGACCGGCCCGTATAATCAGACTCTTGGAACTCACCATCGAAAAACTGATCTACGGCGGCGATGGCTTGGCGCATCTGCCCGCTGAGGAACGACCACCCCGCGGCGGCAAAGGCGGCCTTCGCGGGGACCCCGAACGCGGCAAAGGCAAAGCCGTGTTTGTGCCGTTCGTCCTCCCCGGCGAGCGGGTGGACGCCACACTAAAAGACGAGAAGCCCGGATTTGCGCGCGCGCGGCTGAACCGCGTGCTGCAGCCTGCGGCGGAACGCATCGAGCCCGGCTGCCCGCATTTCGGCCAGTGTGGCGGATGCCAGTACCAGCACGCGTCGTACGAACATCAACTGCAAATCAAGGCCGGCATCGTGCGCGAAACTCTGCGCCGGCTCGCCAAACTGGAGTTTGACAACGACATCAACGTCCATCCCTCGCAGCCATGGAACTATCGCAACCGCACGCGCATGCGCGTCCGCACCGAACCCGAATTCGTTGTCGGCTACAACCGCTTCGCCTCGCACGCGCTGCTGCCGGTGCGCCAGTGCCCGATCAGCTCGCCCCTGATCAATCGCGCGCTGGCCACGATATGGAATCTTGGCGAAGCGGGAAAAGTTCCGGCCGGGGTGACGGAAATCGAGTTCTTCGCCAACGCCGAAGATTCCGAGCTGCTGCTGGAGGTGACGCTTGCGCCGCAGCACTCGCCAGACCTTCGCGCCGTGGCGGACTTTGCCCGTGAATTGCGCCATGAATTTCCCGCGGCGGTGGGCGTGGTTCCATTTCAGCCGGCGGCCAACGCAAGCGTGGTTCGGATTGATGTTCCGAAAGACATGGCCGCGGACTTTGGCGGCGACTTCCTGGTGTACCGCACGCGCCACGCCAATTACCGGGTCAGCGCCGGATCGTTCTTTCAGACCAACCGTTTCCTGATCGACGAAATGGTGGCGCTGGTCAGCGCGGATTGCAGCGGCGGCTTTGCCCTCGACCTCTATGCGGGCGTGGGGCTGTTCTCGCTGCCGCTGTCACAGAATTTCCGGCAGGTGGCGGCGGTGGAGTCGGCAGACTGCTCATTTCACGACTTGCAGGTGAACTCGCCCTCGAACGCGACCGGCTACCGGGTTGACGTGCAGAAGTTTCTGGCGCAGGTGCCAGCCGAAACCCGTTTCGACTACGTGATCGTGGATCCGCCGCGCGGCGGCCTGGGCGAGAAAGTCGCGTTGGTTCTCGCCGGGCTCAAAGCGCCGCAAATTACGTATGTCTCCTGCGACCCGGCAACGCTGGCGCGCGACCTGCGCGTGCTGACGCAAGCCGGGTATAGCATGCGCCAGATTCACCTCCTCGATCTCTTCCCCCAGACGTTCCATATCGAAACTGTTGTCCGGCTGGAGCGATAAGTTCTCGGCTGCGGCGGATGTTTTCCCCTGATAATCAGCGGTTCAGGCGATGCTTCCGCAACTTGCCAACCCGCCGCCGCACGAGCGAGCGCCCGCGCTGCTGGCCGCCACCGCCTTTACCGCCGGTATCCTGCTTGCCTCGCGCGTATGGCGTCCGCCGATGTGGTGGGCGGTTGCCTGTTTCGTCCTGGTTGCTGCAGCGCTGGTGTTCCGCCGGAAGAACTCGACGACAGCCATGGGCGCGGCGTTGTGTGCCGTCGTGGCGCTCGGTTGCCTCGCCGGTGAGGCGCGCAATGCCGAATTCTCAGATTCCATTCGCGGCCAGCAAATCGCGCCTTACCTCGACGGTTCGGAAGTGAACATTACCGCGCATGTCGTCCGCGACGGTGTGGTTCGCGTGCTCGGAGGCGACCGGCGGCAGATCGTGGAGATCGAGACGGAGGAAATCGCGCCGGCGGAAGACACACACGCGGGGGCGCGTGTGCCACAAGCTGCCGTTCATGCCGGGATGCGCCTGACCATCTACTCGCGCGATGAAAACGAAGACAGCGACGCGCCCGAGACTTCGGCTCACCACCAATTTACTTATGGCGAGCGGCTGCGCTTCACGGCGCGGCTGAGGGAGCCGCGCAATTTCGGCAATCCCGGCGCGTGGGACTACCGCGGGTATCTGGCGGGACGCGGTATCACAAGCCTGGCGTCGGTAAGAGCGGACCGCATCGAGCTGCTCCCCGGCTTCAGTGGCACGCGCTGGGGCGATTGGGCGAGCCGCGCCCACCGCAGCATTCTTGCGCACGTGCATGCGCTATGGGACCCGCCGCGCGCGGCGCTGATTGACGCCATGCTCATCGGTGATACCGCCTCCATCCACCGCGACACGCGCATGGCGTTCCAGCGCACCGGCGTCTACCACATCCTGGTGGTGTCGGGCATGAACGTCAGCATCCTGGCGTTCGTGATTTTCTGGGTGCTGCGGCGGCTGCGCGTGAGTGAAGTGATCTCGTCGGCAACGACGGTCGTCATGTCGATTGGGTACGCCTACATCGCGGATCTCGGCGCGCCCATCCTGCGTGCCGTCTTCATGCTCACGGTTTATCTCGGCACGCGCTTGCTCTATCGCGACCGCGCGGCGCTCAATGCGGTGGGCACCGCGGCGCTGGTGCTGCTGGCGCTCGATCCACGTTCACTGTTCGATGCCAGTTTTCAACTGACCTTCGGCGCGGTGCTGGCGATCGCGGGCATCGGCGTGCCGCTGCTCCGCCGGACCTCGGAAGCATACCGGCGCGCTCTCAGCGGACTGGACGAAACCGGCCGCGACCTCACCATGCCGCCGCGCATGGCGCAGTTTCGGCTCGACCTGCGCCTGTTGCGCCAGCGGCTGGCGAAGCTCACCGGCGGCTGGGTCGCTCATGTGGTTGTGATCGGAATCCCGCAGACGCTGGTCGCGGCCTGCGAAATCCTGCTGATCTCCATCGTCGCGCAGTTCGCGCTGACGCTGCCCATGATTGTGTATTTCCACCGCGCCACCGTTGTCGGCCTGCCGGCGAATGCGGTGGTAGTCCCGCTCACCGGCGTGCTGATGCCCGCCGCAGTGGCGGCGCTGGGGCTGTCGTACGTCTCGCCCGCACTGGCGAAACCTGCCGTCATGGTCACCGCCTGGGCGCTGGACGGCATCACCGGCTCCATACGAGTCCTGGGCGGCTTGAGGGCGGCGGATTGGCGCGTGCCGCCGCCCACATGGTTGGCGGCCGTGTGTGCCGTGTGCGCGTTCGTCGTCTGCGTGTGGTCGCTGCGACAACGTCGCCGCGCGCTCGCCGGCGCCGGCCTTGCCGCGCTCCTGCTATCCGCACTTGTGCTCATCCTCGTTCCGCGCAAGCCACAGCTTGTGCCGGGCGTGCTGGAGATTACCGCCATCGACGTCGGCCAGGCCGATTGCACGCTGGTGGTGACGCCCGAGGGCAAGACGTTGGTGGTGGACTCCGCCGGTGCGCTCGGCCCCTCCGTCTCGGAATTCGATTTCGGGGAAGACGTGATCGCGCCCTACCTGTGGTGGCGCGGCATCACGCGCCTGGACGCCGCCGTGCTCACGCACGCGCACTCCGACCATCTCGGCGGCATGGCGACCATCATCAGCGGCTTTCGCCCGCGGGAGCTCTGGGTCGGACCGAACGCGCTGACCGCGGGATATACGCGTCTATTGCGGCAGGCATCGGCCAACAACGTCGCCGTCATCCGCCGCTACGCCGGCGATAAGATCGTCTTCGGCGGCGCGACTTTCGAGGTGCTTTCCCCACCGCGCGATTGGAAGGTCGCGGCGCGGGTGCGCAACAACGATTCGCTTGTGCTGAAGATCGTGTATCGAAATTCCGCGGCGCTGCTGCCTGCCGACGCGGAGCGCAAGATCGAGCGCGCGCTGGTGGAACAAGCGCCGCTGCCCCGGGCGGAGCTGCTCAAGGTTGGTCACAACGGCAGCCTGACCTCCAGCGCGCCCGAGTTTCTGGACACGGTGCGGCCGCGGTTCGCGTTCATTTCGGTAGGCTACAGAAATGCTTTCCATCATCCGCGGCCGGAGGTGCTGGAGCTGTTGGCCGAGCGGCACATCGTCACCTTCCGTACGGACACGCTGGGCGCGGTTGGTTTTTACCTGGATGGCGAGGGCGTCAGGCCGGTTCTTCCTCTTCATTCTCCGAATTGAGCTCGCCCGCCGCGCTGGCCCGGTACTCCTCGATGATGCGGCGCGCCTCGTCGGCCTCTTCCGCGGCAACCTTGACCACTGTGCCGCCGACGCCGGGCAGCACGTCCTGGGGAGCAGCGATGGCGGTCACCATGCAGTCGATGCCGGCGGTCTCGAGCAATCCGCTCACTACCATCGCTTCCGATTCTTCGTTGGAGCCAAACACCTGCACCAGCTCTTCATTGGGCATAGGTTTGGTGGCCATAGATCCTCCCCCGTGGTTGGATGCGCCAATCCGGTTACTCCGGTTACTCGGGCACGCCGGAATTCCGCTTGCATCCGCGGCGGGCCTCGATATGATGCGCAACAGACCGCAGCAAATCGTAGCAGAGTTCCGGCTCGAGGGGACGCCAGGCGACACGGATAAAACTTAGGCGTGTGCCGCTCCGGGAAAACGGGCCTTGACATTTTGTATAGTGATACTTTACACTATACGGAGTGATCAAGAGCTTCCGGCACAAAGGTGTCGAGCAGTACTTCAAGAACGGCTCGAAAGCCAGGATTCAGGCGAAGCACGCGGAACGCCTTCGTAAGCAGCTCTTTGCTCTGGACAGCGCCAGGGCTCCGCAAGATATGAACGCTCCGGGCTGGAGGCTGCATCGTTTACGGGGAGATTTAGAGAACCACTGGGCCGTGGAAGTGAGCGGAAACTGGCGTCTTACATTTGCCTTCGAAGGTGAGGACGCAGTGCTGGTGGACTACAAGGATTATCACTGAGGCGGACATGAGGATGTACAACCCACCCCATCCGGGAAGTGTATTGCGGGACTATCTGCAAGGCGTGTCGGTGACCAATGCGGCCAGGCACCTGGGTGTCACCCGGGTTGCGTTGTCGCGCATCCTGAACGGCAGCGCGGGAATATCGGCTGACATGGCTTTGCGACTGTCCGATGCACTTGGCACCAGTCCCGATTTGTGGTCCGGGATGCAGGCACAATACGATCTGTGGCAGGCATCGAGAAAGAAGCGGAAAAAGGTTGGGCGGCTGGTCGCAGCATGAGCCCGCGCTAGCCGAGCCTTCGCTGTCATGGCTAATTGAAGACCGGCATCCAGAGCCGCTTTCGATCGAAGCGCAACACGGTGGCGTGATTTTCATCCAATCAGGGGCCAAATGAGGGAATCTGAGGAAACGCGCAATCCGCAGTGGAGCCAGGCCGAACAGGAAGAATTGCGCATGATCCGGCGGCTGCAGGTGATGATGAACATGGTCATGTCCGTCATCAGCCAGGACGTGAACATGACCGTCGAGGAAGCTTCCGAGCTGGTGGCCGACGCCAAGCGCGCCGCCCTCGCCATGTTCCCCGACAAGGAACTCGCCTACGATCTCATCTACAAACCGCGGCTGCAACGTTTGATGAAGGAGCGTTTCCGCCTGCAATAGCGCCGTCGTCTAGCTGGTCCGCGCCAACTCGTACAGGTACTCGACATAGGAGCGCGCCGCCCCGTCCATCCCCTGCACCTTGGGGTTCGCCGACTCGATCACGTAATACTCATCCGGGGCATGCGCGCCGCTTCCGTGTCCCAGGCCGAAGTGTCCCGCCGGCAAGCGCAGCGGATCGCCGGTAAACACGTATCCCGGCCACGAACCTGCCAGGCGCGGCATCACCACCGGCTCGATGCCCGCCCGCCGGTAGACCGCCGTCTCCGCCCGAATCAGCGCCGAATTGGCCGGCGTGCTCGTCGGGTCGTAGCCGCCGCTCATGTTGACCTCGATGTCGCCAAAGCCGTGTTTGGCCAGGTGTGCCTTCAAGGCCGCCAGCGCGTCCGCCGCGGTCATGTCCGGCACCAAGCGCAAATCGAGTTTCGCCACCGCTTTGTGAGGCAGGATTGTCTTGCCGCCCGGCCCGGTGTACCCGCCGACCAGGCCCTCGATATTCACCGTCGGCTGCGAAACCAGCATCTCCAACGCCTGCTGGAAACTGACGTCGTGCACCCAGTGCTGCACGCCGAGCTGCTTTTTGGCCCCTTCTTCATTCATCCGCCGCGCTGCCACCGCGATCATCTGCTTTTCCTCCGCCGAGAGCGGGCGCGCCTTGGCCGCAAAGCCTTCAATCGCGGGCGTATTGCCGTCCGCCGACACCAGCGTGGTCAGCGCCTGCACCAGGTGCCATGCCGGGCTGTCCACCCGCGCCTTGTTGCTGGAGTGGATGTCCTGCTGCGGCCCGCGGCCCCAGCGCTCGCCGCTGGACACCAGTTCGCATTCGATGACTCCCTTCGCTCCCAGGTAAACGGTGACTTGTCCTTGCAGGTCCTGCGATGGAAAAGGCATAAACACGCCCTCACAGCGCTTCAGTGCGGCGGCGACGTCGGGCCGGCGCACCACCTGCGGAAAGTGCGGCGATCCGATCTCCTCCTCGCCTTCCGCCACGAATACCAGGTTCACCGGCAGCTTCCGCCCGGCGCCCCGCATGGCGTGCAGCGCCGCCAGGAATGTGGCCTCCGGCCCCTTCTGGTTCACCGCGCCCCGTCCGACGACAATCTTGCCCAGTCCGGGCTTATCCACCAGCCTGGCCTCAAAGGGCGGCGACGACCACTCCGACGGGTCCACCTGCTTGACGTCGTACATGAAATACAGGCCGAGGGTGCGGGGCGCGCCGGCGTCGTAGACGGAGAAGATTCCCGGCTGGCCATCGGTCGGGACCTTCGTCACGTTGGTGAATCCCGCCTCGCGCAGCATGCTCATGGTCAACTCGCAGCCCTCGTTCACGCCGCGGTTTTCCGCCGCGATGGAAGGCTGCCGGATCCACTGCTGCAGGCGCCGCACCGACTCGTCGTGGCGCTTCTCGATTTCCGCCCAGATGGGCCTCAGATCGGCTTCTTCGGATTCGGCAAGACGCGGCCACGCGAATGCGGCGGCGCCCACGGCGGCGGTGGCGATGAAGTCGCGGCGGTTCATGGCGGGGCAGAATAACCGCTGAGCCGATTCGCTGTCCAGCGCACGCGGCTCAAGTGGTCAGTGGTCAGTGCGACCGAGACTGGCCACTGACCACTAGCCACTCAGTTCTCGCACTGAAACCAGGTCAAACTCACGTTACAATGTCCTCACCGGCTGGGGTGCGCATGTTCAGCGAAGCTCGACCCTCGAACCGCAGGTGGAACGCCTCGTTGCTGGTGTCCTTCGTTCTGCACTGCGTGGTCATTTACGTTCTCGTGCGGCCACCCCGCCCCATCTACGTCACGCCGTCCTCGGTCGCGTTCGGACACGGCGGCACTTCCACCGAGCTGGTTTACCTGTCGCAGCATGGTTCGGCCGCCGCCCAAGATCCCGAAGCCAGGCCGGAACAACGCCGCATCGCGCTGCGCTCGCCGGCGCGCCCGCGCCCCAAGCCCAGCCCGAAGCCCTCGGCTCTGAACAACGCGCAACAGATCGTTTCCGCCGACCAGCCCTCTCGCGCCGGATCTCCCTTCGGCTCGCTGGCGCAAGGACCCGCCACCGGCCACGACATCCGGCCGGCGTTGCCGCTGGTTTTCCCGAATCCCGCCATCCTGCCCTGGCAAGTTCCTTCCGGCGTGGAAGGCAATGTGATCGTCGAAGTCACCATTGACGAGCAGGGCAACGTCACCGAAACCAAGGTTCTTCAGGGACTCGGACACGGCATTGAGGAGAAGGTGGTCGCCGCCTTGCGCAACTGGCGTTTCCGCCCCGCGATCATGGACGGCCGCGCCATTCCTTCGCAGCAGGATGTCTACTTTCATTTCCCCAGCTAGCGAACTCGCGCGATCCTGAGCGCTCGCACGCCCAAGACACAGCCGGCTTCGCGTCTTATAATCTCGGCCATGCGCTGCGTAGCCCCGCTCGTCGCCGTCGTGTTGATTTCCGGCGTTCTGCTCGCCCAGGAGAAGCCGCAAGCTGCGCCGGAGCAGAAGAACCCCACGTATGTCAGCCCGTCGGCGCGCCTCGCCGCCGCCAAAACGGTATTCATAAAAAACAACGGCGGCAGCGAAATTCCGTTTAACGTCATCAACGGGGGACTGGAAGGCTGGGGCAGGTTCTTGCTGGTCGATTCGCCCGCGCAGGCCGACATCGTCATTGAGGTTACCTCTCCGGACGACGACCACACCTCGCAGAACGCAACCAAGACAAAGGTCGGCGCCAGTGGCCGCATGGAGGAGTCCGCCTCCGCCAGCCGGAACGTTTACGAGGGGCCGATCAAGATGGTCGTGTCCGACGCTCGCACGCACCTCACCCTCTGGGCCGCGTCGGATCAGCCTAAGGGCGGGTTCCGCCAGCGCGCACGCGATGAACACCTGGTGGAAGCCGCCGAGCGCCTGCTAACAAAATTCCGCGAGCGCATCGAACCGCCGCCGCCCGCGGCAAAATAAGCGTAGATCGCAGTCCGGAGTTGGCAGGGAAAGAAAAGCGGGAGCTTACTGGGGGACGGGAGCTTTGGCCGCGCGCCGGTGGTCTTCTTCGAATGCGCGCCGCACCCAGCGCTCGATCACGCCTCGCCGGTGGTGCGTCGGATCGAAGCGAACGCCGAACTGCTGGCCCCGTTTATGGCAAACCACGGCGGGAATTTCGATGGGAGTTTTTTCCGGCAGGATGAAGGAAAGCTGTACCGGCTGCGCCACCTTGACCGGCGCCTCGGCTTTCAGCAGCATGCCGCCGCGGCTGATGTCCTGGCTGTCGGCCTGGTAGGTCTCGCCGAACGATTCCACCTGCACCGGGATCACGAGTTTAATGCGCGCGTTGTTGCGGCGCGACTCCGGCGATTTTCCCTCTCCGGCCATGATCAGCCAGACGGTTACCGCCACCGCCACCAACGCGCATAGGATGACCAGGTACATTCGTGCAGAGTATATGTCACAGAGCAAGTATCGGCGGGCCGCCGAAAACCAATCATTGCAAATTACCCATCACCCATGGCGGCTCACGCCCTCGCCCGCTTCGCGCTCCGGGAGAGAATCGACAGGATCTCCTGCAAGCCCTGGCGCACACGCTTCAGCCCATCGCTGGGCGCCCGCCGCGGAAACGGCAAGCCCACCTGGTTTTTGGTCGCCTTGGCCTCGGTGCGCAGTTGCTGCCGCGCCCCGGCAATGGTGAAGCCCTGGTCGTAAAGCAGAGCCTTGATGCGCAGCACGTTTTCCAGATCGCGACGCCGGTACATACGTTGCCCGGTGCTGCTTTTGTTCGGCTTCAGTTGCGGGAACTCGGTCTCCCAGAATCGCAGCACATAGGCCGGCAGCCGGCACAGCCGCGACACCTCTCCGATGCGGAAATACAGTTTGTCGGGGATCAGCACTTCTTCCACCTTGCGTTTTGCGGATTTTCTCGCCGTCGCCATCGTAGTACCCGGCATCGCGCTGCCTTGCCCTGCGTTTTCTAGCACGAGGTGAGCCGCAAGGACAACACCGATATTGTCTTCGACTCTAAATTCCACAGGAACGGCCATGCTGCAACCAGGCCCTCGGTGCTTCGCCCGCAACGACAACCCCAGTACGAATTTTACTATTGACTTGCCTACTAACTGACCGCAATATCTTGGATCAGAGTGACGAGCCATGCCAAGAATGGTTGGCTCATTGGTCTCCGGGCTCTGAACAAGGGAGAAACGTTCTAGGAGGAATCAACCACATGCCAGCAAAGAAAAAGGCAAAGAAGAAAGCCAAGAAGCACTAACGAGTACGCATTCGCGTACCCAGGGCCCCTGATGAAGTTTCAACGGGCTTCCGCCATCGGAAGCCCTTTTACTTGGTTCTGCGATGTGAGTTGCGAGCGGCAACCGGCAACTCAGTACAATGTCCCCATGGACGTTGCCGCCGCCTATCTCGATGAAGCCCGTCGCGCGCTGCGCGGCCACAAGCGCCTCGCCGAGGGCGCCATCTCCCAGCTTTCCGACCACGAGCTCTTCCTTCAGCTCGATCCCGAATCGAACAGCGTTGCCGTCATCATGAAGCACATCGCCGGCAACATCGCTTCGCGCCTCACCGATTTCCTCACCAGCGACGGCGAAAAGCCCGACCGCCATCGCGACCGGGAATTCGAAATTTCGCCCGCCACCACGCGTGCCCAGCTCATGCAAATGTGGGAAGCCGCCTGGCAGATCGCCTTCGACACATTTGCATCGCTGCAGCCCGCCGATCTGGAGCGCAGGGTCACCATTCGCGGCGAACCCTACACCGCATTCCAGGCGCTGCACCGCGCCGTGGCTCATTACGCCTACCACGTCGGCCAGATCGTTTTTCTGGCCAAGCATTTTCGCGGCGCCGAATGGAAGACGCTCAGCATCGCGCGCGGCGAGTCCGAGCAATTCAATTCCGCCAAGCTCACCGGCAAGGGCGATGGCGCGCACGCGCTGGACGCCAACCGGGCGGAAGACCTGAAGAAAGTCAGAAATAAGAAGTAAGAAATAACAAGTCGGAAGCAATAAGTAAAATTCCTATCGGCCTTGTAATTCCAATTCGCACTTCTGACTTCTGACTTGCCAGTCGCACCTCCTCGACTCCTCCCGCCGGGCCGCCAGATGCTCACTGAGGATTGTGCGGGTCATCACTGACACTTCATTACAAAAGAGACTCTTGTGAGTGACTTACTGCCCCGGGCGGCGCCTGTCAAAAAGGGAACGAGGCGTGCTTCAAAGTCATCGTCAACACTCTATCGCCGGAGTGAGTGACGGAGAGGCAGCTCGGAGCGTCTAGGAACCTTCGGAAAACGAGGTCTCCCATGCCGCACGAACGCTTCAAGTGTTCCACCTCCCAAGCTTTTCTGGTGCTCTTCTGCATCATCGCACAACCGCTATTCGGCCAGGAAAAGACTGGTGCAACCATCGCGCCAACCGGCGAAATGCAAGCAATCATGGAGCAATTGGGCTCAGAGAACGTGACAACCCAAATGCATGCCCTAGAGAGACTCAAGGGGCAGAAAAACAAGCGGCCGGCCCTGCCAGCCTTGCATGCTTTGCTTGTCGCTCACCGAGACGACGCACCCGAGTCGGTAGAGCAGCGGGCGAGGGAAATCAACCTTCTCCTTGCCGTCCAGAACCTGCTCAGCATTGGGGATGCGAGCTCGCTTCAGCCCCTCCAAGAACTTGGGGCTCGCGAGGGAAACGAACTTTCCAAGGTGGCCCTTGCCTGGGGCACCGCGGCTCTCGGTGACCCCTCCGGCACTGAGATACTGCTTACGCGATTGAGGGATACCGGTGCTCCCAACAAGTTCGAGGCCGCGAAAGCTCTGCGTGAAACAGCAGCTCAGGCCTGCAAGGATCTCATCGAGCGGGGGCGACTCCAACCCGTGATCTTGCTTGACGTGGCGCGCCAAGCTTCCAAAGATTTCGATTCGAAGAATGAAAACAAGGGGAAGAGCCTGGCAGAGCTTCGGGCGAAGGCGGCCACACTGTACGGTTACGAACTCGATGCTGCGCTGTCGCGGGCGAGAGAGCTTAGTCGCCTTCTTACAGCATACAGCGACGTGTGGACGAAGGCGCTCTTGGTACTAGCTGTAACCGAGAAAGGGGTGCCGGTGCTTGCTGCGGCTCTTCGTGACCCCGATCCCAGTTTGGTGGACCTCAGGGGCACCATGGTTGCCACCCTCGGCGAGAGCAAGGATGATCGCGCTGTGCTGCCTCTGATTGAGCTGCTGCGAGACTCCTCGGATCAGTCGCTCAAGAGCGCGGCAGGGAAAGCGCTACAGAACATCACGGGCCAAAACATCGGCGAAGACGCAGTTGCATGGACTGCATGGTGGAAAGGAAAAAACAAAGGTCGAAAGTAACAAGTAAAAAGTCGGAAGCGGGCAGTAAAATCCCATGGCCTTGTAATTCGCACTTGCACTTCTGACTTCTTAATTCTGACTTGTCTTCTGCCCCCGAAACCGCCCTCGAGTTCAGCGCCTCCCCGCCGGTGCGCATTTCCCCGCGCGCCTACGTGCGCCTGGTGCAGTCGAACCGCAACTTCCGGCGCCTGTGGCTGGCGCAGATGGTCAGCGAAATCGGCGACTGGTTCTACACCGTTACGCTCTACACGCTCCTGCTGCAATTCACCGGACGCGCGCAATCCGTCGGCCTCGCGCTCGTCCTGCAAGTTCTGCCGCAGACCTTCGCCGGACCCTCCGCCGGGGTGGTCAACGACCGCGTCCGCCGCAAGCGCGTCATGATCACCGCCGACATCCTGCGCGCCGGCATCGTGCTGGCGATGTTGCTGGTGCGCTCGCGCTCCACCGTGTGGCTGGTCTATCCGCTGCTGGTGATGGAAACGGTGATGGCGGCCTTTTTCGAGCCGGCGCGCAATTCCGTCATTCCCAACGTCGTCGGGCGCCAGGAAGTGATCGTCGCCAACACGCTCTCGTCCATCACCTGGTCCTTCGATCTGGCGATCGGTGCGTCGCTGGGCGGCATCGTCGCCGTCTTCCTCGGCCGCGAAGCCGTGTTCATACTCAACGCGGTGTCCTTCGTCGCGTCCGCGCTGCTGATCGGCGGAATGAAATTCGACGAGCCCCACGCCGCCGGCCTGCCGCGCTTGCGTGCGCGCGATGTCGTGGATTTTTCGCCGATGATGAAAGGATTGCGCTACCTGCAAGGCCGTCCGCGCCTGCTCGCCACCGTGCTGGTGAAAGGCGGGCTTGGCCTGATGATCGGGTCCACCTGGGTTATCTACACCATCCTCGGCGAACGCCACTTTGCCGTCCATCTCCCCGGCATCGCCGGGCAGCGCGGCGCGGTGCTTGGCATGAGCCTGCTGATCGGCGCGCGCGGCATCGGAGCGCTTCTCGGCCCGCTGCTCGGCGCCGACTGGGCCGGCCAGCGCGATTCCCGCCTCCGCCTGGGAATTTTGCTGGGCTTTCTGGCCGCCGCCTGCGGTGTGGGATCGATCTCCATCGCGCCCAGCGTCTGGCTTGCGATTCTTTCCGTCATCGTCGCCCACTTCGGCGGGTCGATTATCTGGACGTTTTCTACCACCCTGCTTCAGCTCAATTCCGACGACCAGTTCCGCGGCCGCGTCTTCTCCGCCGACCTCGGCATCTGCATGGCCGCCATCTCGCTGACGGCCTGGGCTGCCTCCGCCGCCATCGATGCCGCCGTCCCGGTGCGTTTTCTCGCCGCCTGCACCGGCGCCGCCATTCTCATTCCTGCCGCCGCCTGGGCCATGGCGCAGCGCCTGTGGCGGAGTACGTGACGGCTCACTTCATCACCGCCGCCCCTGCGGTCGCCCGCCGCAGCGCCGCCCGCGCCAGCAATCGAGTGGAATCCAGCACCGGCAGCGGCGAATTCCCATCATTCACCAGCAGCGGGATCTCGGTGCAACCCAGCACCACCGCATCGCACCCGCGCCGCTTCAGGCTTTCGATCACTTGCTGAAAGTAGCTAAGCGCTTCCGCCGAAAATTGGCCGCGCACCAGTTCGTCGAAAATGATCGCATTGATCCGCTCGCGCTCCTCCTCCTGCGGCCGCAACCATCCGATCCCGCGCTTCTCCAATTCCTGCGGGTACACACTACTCTCGACGAGATACTTTGTTCCCGTGATCCCCAACTGGCGAAAGCCGCGCCGCAACGCCTCATCGCCTACCGCGCCTGCAATGTCAATCCACGGCAGCGGCGACCGCGGCCTAACCATCGGCATCGCCTGGTGAATGGTGTTATCGGGGCAGATCAAAAAGTCCGCGCCGCACTTCGCCAGCTTCTCTGCCGACGACAGCATCAGTTCCGCCACACCCTGCCAGTCGTTCCGGTAAATGCAATTCATGTATTCGGCGAGCGGGTGGGTGTGCATCGAGACCTCGGGATGATCGTGCCTCCCCATCATCTGCTCGCCTTCCACGCAGATCGTGCGATAGCACAGCGCCGCTCCCTCCGCGCTGCAGCCCACGATGCCGATGTGTTTGGCCTTCATGATGAAAATGCGACCCCAGATTGCCGAATTGCCGAAGTGCGGAATTGCCGAATTGACCCCTCCGAATTCAATTTCGCAATTCTGCAATTCGGCAATTCCGCAATGAATTCATTCCAGCTCCGCTTCCATCCGCCACTCTTCTCCGTCGTACTCCACCCTCAGCAGGTTTGGCTTGCAGCACACTTGACAATCCTCCACGTACTGCTGGCGGCGCCCCGCCGACACATCCACCGACGTCTCATTCCACGCGCCGCACGCCGCACACTGAAAGCCCGCCATTATCTCCTCAGCACCGTATCGTAGGGATCCAGCGCCACATTCCGGGCGCCTGCGGGCGCGCTGAACCGGAAGCTCGTCTCCTTGCCGTCGGCGAACACGCGTCCCAACAGCACGTTGCGACCGCCAACGGAGACATACACCGGCACCGAGGTCACCAGCTCATCCGGCGCTTCCGTCTGCAGAATTTTTCCCGTGACCAACGCGCCCGCGCCCCGCCGCACTACCTTGACATCCTTGAGCGCCAGACGCGGGATCGCCGTCCCCTTTACCCAACTTTCCAGAAACCACTCCAGCGATCTACTGTCTTCATAGCGCAGCGAATCCGGCAACTCCTCTTCCATCACACGCAGAAAGTCCGACGTGGTCATCTCTCTTTCCTGGTACCGGTCGCGCAATGTCCGCAGCGCGCGCAGGAACGGTTCGTCGCTGCCGCCTGCCGCATCCCGCATCATGGAGCGCAGCATGTGCAGCAGCCATGCGCCGCGCCCGTAGCTCACCACGTCAAAGCCGTCGGGGAAATGGGACGACGTCAGCCGCAGTCCCAGGGTTACCGGTCCCGCGCGGGCATACTCCTCGCCCTCGGCATTCTTCGACAACAGGTCCGCCCGGTAGTTCCGCAGCATCTGCCTGCAGTCCGCGGCGCGATCTTTTTCGTACGCCAGAATCGCCGAATAGCTGGCCAGCGCCTCCACCAGCCACTGGTCGCGATAGGTCTTCCATCCCACCAGGTCGCCCCACCACTGGTGTGCGGTCTCATGCGTCTGCATGAAGCCGTTGTAAGTGAGCGCAGCCTCCGTGCCAACCCGCGCTGTCCGCAGTTCTCCCGGCGATAGAAACGCATAGCTCGACAGGAAGATCAGTCCGGGCCAGCCCTGGCTGTTTCTGCCCGGCATCTGCGATAGCGTCAGCGAACCGTATGGATAGGGGCCAAAACTGCGGGCGAAGAAATCAATCGCGCGCGCCGATCGTTGCGCCACCACTTCCCCGTAGCTGGCGGCCGCGGGAGCGGGCCGCGGCATCACTACCAGCGGCGGCATCACTCGCGGAGCGCGCGGCGGCGGCGCAACCACCACCACCTGCTGCCGCTGCTGCGGGAATGTGCTCTCCATGCCCGCCGTGGCGTACGCCTCCACCAGCACATTATTGCCCGCGGTTGCGCTCGCCACCGAGTAGCGGCCCAGGTTGAAGCCCGCCACCGGCATCGGCCGCTCCGACACGTAGTGTGACACCTGCTCGGCGCCGGCGCGCTCTTGCGACACGCGCTTCCCCGTCGCCACCAGCGTCCATGCCTCCGGGAAGCGGAACTCCAGGTCGTATTCCGCCATCGTCAGCCCGCGGTTGGGATACCACACGCCGCGCGCCCCGACGTACACCAGGCCCCCGCCGGCCTCGGACAAAACGTTTCCCGCGTAGGTGAATTTCAGCCGCAGCTTTTGCCCGCGGCGCAGCGCTTCGGGGAACACCACCGCGATCACATCGTTGCCGCGCCGCGCCAGCGCGCTGCCCTCGATGGCTTCGTTTTGCAGGAATTCGATGGCTTTGCCGTCCGCCTCCGCGGCCGTCAGTTTCAGATAGCGCGATAGTTCGAAAAACTCGATGCGCTGCCCGCCGCGGCGCACGTCAACGTCGAGCGTCACATCCGCCCCCAGCACATGCGGCGGCTCGATGCGCGCCTTGATCGTGTACTTCGTGATCCTCAGCGCGGCTGCCTCAACCTGTTCGCCGCCGGTGGGCGTCCCACCCTTGTCAGCGGGGCTTGCTCTCGCTTCACCGGAACTCCTCGCCGACCTCATCGGGAACGAGCACAGAATGTCGTAGTATCCGCTTCCTCCCGCGTACGTCAGCTTCAGCACCGTGATCTGCTCCGCGACCAGCGTGTCGAAGTAAACGTCAAAGATCCCCAGCTTCTCCCCCTGCAGGCGCGCGCGGAAGAGCCGATCATCGCCGTAAGTCTGCTGGTTCAGGTAGGTGGTCATCAGCCGCAGCGCATCGGCTTCGGCCAGGGTACGCGCCGCCTTGTCGTATTTCTCGACGAACGCCTGCGCCTCTTCCTCCCGCCGCAGCGCGGGCTGGAGTTCCTCGGCAGTCCGGTCGTTGAAGCGGAAGTACGCGGTGGTGAATTTTTCCTCCAGGATCGCCGCCCCGGTGAACAGCGCCAGCGATCCGCGCTCCGCCTGGCTGGGCGGGAACAGCAGCACCTCGCCTTCGCCCTCGAAGAACGCACCCGTGACGCGGCCGTCCACGCTGCGCACAAAGGCCAGGGTCCCGTCGTCGAGCGTGATATGCAGGTCTTCGCGCTGGATGGCGGCGTCGCGCACGTTGTACACCGCCGCCGGATCCAGACCCACATCGCGGAGTTGGCGGTAAAGCGCCAGTCCCGGCCCAGGCACCGGCGCGGTTGCCATCTGAGCGGCCGTCGGCGCCGCCGGCGCCGAAGTCGCCGGCTGCGGTGCGTTGGCGCCGGTCTGCGCCCACGCCGCGCCCGCCAGCGCGCACCATGATCCCAGCACCGCAGTGATCAGCTGCGTCAAGCCGCGGCGGAAAACACTAATGCTAGAATGCGCCAGCGTGCGACCTCCCTGGATCTTCGCCTTGCTCGTCTGTTCCGCGCTCATGTCGGCGGACACCATCTACCTGAAAAACGGCCGTACCATTTTCGCCGACAAGGCCACGGAGAACGGCCCGCGTGTCTATTATGAGGTCGGCGACGACGCCTATGCCATTCCCAAGGCGCTGGTGGACCACATCGAAACCGGCGGCGCGCCGCCGCCCCGCTCGGCTTCGCCCCTCTCCCCCAAGCCCGCCGATGTTCCCAACGTCTCCGGCAGCCTCGCCGGCAGCGACGCCGTCGCGCTCAAGATCATCAAGGACGGCCGCGTCGATTCCGAGGCTCTGGCCGCTTTGGAGCGTGCCGGCAGCGCCGAGCAGGCCGCCGCAGGATTTTTTCTCGCCGGACGCCACGAATACGAGCGCGGCGACCGCGAGCGCGCCCGCTTCTACCTTGACCGCGCCCTTTCCTTTGCGCCCCAGAACGATGTCATCCTGGTCAGTTACGCCGCCGTCCTGATTCAACTCGGGCGACCTGGCGACGCCATTGATTTCGCCGAGCGCGCCACCCGCGCTGCCCCGAACTCCGCCGACGCCTGGATGATCCTGGGCTTCGCCGACTACAGCGCCGACCGGCTTCCCCAGGCGGTCATCGCGTGGAAGCGTTCGCTCACCCTCCGCCCCGATGACAACGTTCAGAAGTACCTTGCCCGCGCGCAACGCGAACTCAACGCCGAATCTGACTTCTCGCAGGCCGATTCCGGCCACTTCAGCTTTCATTACGAGGGCACGACGACCTCGGCCGACCTCCGCCAGCAGGTGCAGGCTTCCCTGGAGAACAGTTACTCCGACCTCGTCCGCGACCTCGGCATCTCCCCGCGCCAGAACATCTCCGTCTCCCTCTACACCAACCAGGCATTCTTTGACGTCACCGAAGCCCCGTCCTGGATCGGCGCGCTCAATGACGGCAAGTTGCGCATTCCCATCCAGGGTCTGAGCGGCGTCACCCCCGACCTGGCGCGCGTCCTCAAGCATGAGCTGGCGCACTCTTTTATCAACCAGGTTTCCCGCGGGCGCTGCCCGCAATGGCTCAACGAAGGCATCGCGCAACTGGTGGAGCCCAAGCAACTCGGTCCCACGCGCGGCCGCCGCCTCGCCGATCTCTACCGCGGCGGACATCAGATCCCGCTCGCCACGCTGGAGAGCTCCTTCCTCAGCTTCTCGCCGTTTGAGGCCGTCCTCGCCTACGACGAATCCCTCGCCGCCGCCGAATACATCCGCGACACCTACGGCATCGCCGAGCTGCGCGCCATCCTCGAGCGCCTCGGCGACGGCTCCTCCACCGAAACCTCACTCCGCGTCACCCTCCACTCCGGCTACTCCGACCTGGAAGACCAGATCGCCCGCTACCTCTACCTCAAGTACGGAAAGCAGTACTGAGTACCGAGCGCGATGCTTTTGGGACCGCTCTTAATGATTGTCATTCCGAAGGGAATTTGTTCCCCGAGGAATGTGCTGTACTCAGTACCAGGTAGTCCGTACTCACTGCTGGCAACCGACAACTGTCCTGTGCTAACTTTCCCGCACCCTACGGTGCCCGAATGAAGATTCCTTTCCGCTCCCGTGCTCCCGTCCGCGAACTGCGCAAGCCGACGCCGGCGAAGTTTCCCGATTTGCCCACCTTGCGGGTCGGTGCGCTGTATCGCGGCGCGCGCGTTGGCGGCGACTTCTTCGACTTCATCCAGGTCGGTTCCTCGCGCCTTCTGGTTCTGCTGCTCGACATCGCCGGCAAGCGCGAAGAAGCCCTGCACATCGCCGCCGCCATCCAGGACGTTTTCCACGGCGCCGCCGACCTGTTCTACGCCGATGACGTCAACGAGCCGGTTGCTCTCATCAGCATGCTGCTCGACATCAACCGCGCCATCATGGACGCTGCCGGGGGCGTGCGCTGTGCCCCCGCCTTTCTCGGCTGTTACAACGAGGTTCTCGGCACCTGCTGCTACGTCAACGCCGGCCACACCTCGGCGCTGCTCAGGCAAGACAGCGAAATCACCGTGCTCGAAGCCAATGGCCTCCCCCTCGGCCTTTTCTCCCACGCCACGCACGATGCCCAAATATGCGTCATGGGCCCCGGCTCGGCGCTGGTGCTGGTTTCCCGCGGTTTGGTTGAGGCCAAGGCAAACAAGGAAGAATTCGGCCTGGAACGCGTCAAGCAGGCGGTCCGGGAGGCGCCCGGCCACGACGCGCAAGTCCTCTGCCATTGCGTGCTGGAGCGGGTGCGGGAATTCCTCGAGAGCCAGCACAAGCATCGCCTGCTGTCGAAGAGCAACCACCAGATCGCCGAGTCCGATCCCCTCGGCGAAAACGATGCCACCACCCTCGCCCTGGTGCGCTGCGCCGCTGCTGTCGCCATGGCCCCGTGAAACAGTGGAGAGTGGCCAGTCGCGCAGCGGTGGGAGGGCCCCATCATGATCGCGAGCGCCAGTGGCGCGGCGGCAATTCGGAACTCAACCACAAATCACAAGTTAACCAGTTACTGACCACTAGCCACTAGCCACTGCGGAGCGGTAAGCTTTCACGCGCGGAGGCTGCTTATGAAGCGCGCGCTCATTATCGTCGCCGTCGTCGTCGCTGTTCTGGTGGTTATCGGCATCGCGCTGCCGCTGTTCATCGACGCCGATTCTTTCCGCCCGCGTATCGAGGCGGAACTGCACACCGCGCTGGCCCGCGAGGTCAAAATCGGCCACCTCTCGCTCTCCCTGATGGCCGGCGGCGTCTCCGCCGCAGACATCTCCATTGCCGACGACCCCGCCTTCAGTGCCAAGCCCTTTCTGAGCGCCAAGTCGCTCGACGTGGGCGTGGACCTGCCCGCGCTCATCTTCTCCCGCACGCTCAACATCCACTCCATCACCGTGGTCCAGCCCGAGGTCGCGCTGGTTCACACCAACGCCGGCAAATGGAACTTCTCCACGCTGGGCGCGGCCAAGGAGACTGCCGCTAAGGCCCCAGGCGGCGCCGCCAATTTTTCGGTGCAGAAACTGCGCATCGTCCGCGGACGGGTCTCGGTCGCCGTCGTCGGCAAGAAGCCGCTCACCTACGACGACGTTACGCTCGACGCCGGCAACATCTCCTATACGTCGCCCATTCCGTTCACCGTCGAGGCCACCACGCCCGGCGGCGGCAAGCTGAAGGTTGACGGCAACGCCGGACCCATCGATCGCACCGACGCCGCGCGCACTCCGCTGCAGGCCTCGGTCACCATCACCGGAGCGGACCTCGCCAAAACCGGCTTCCTGCCTGCGGATTCCGGGGTTGCGGGGATCTTGGATTACACCGGCACGCTCTCGTCCGACGGGAAGGTCCTGAAGAGCGCAGGGACCGCCAAGACCCACGATCTTCGCCTGGTGAAGACCGGCTCGCCGACGCGCCAGCCGGTCACGGTTACCTATACGTCGGATTACGACCTGCAGCGCCAGGCGGGCTCGCTCGCCAGCGGTGAAGTCCACACCGGCAATTCCGTCGTCCGCGTCAGCGGCAACTACGACGCCCACGGCGAGCAGGCTGTCGTCCACATGAAGCTGACGGGCCAAAACCTGCCCATCGCCGACATCGCCGCGCTTCTGCCCGCGTTCGGCGTCGCCCTGCCGGCAGGGTCGTCGCTGCAAGGCGGATCGGTGACGACGAATCTCGCGCTCGACGGCGCCGTCGACAAGCTGGTCACCACCGGCACGCTCGATCTGGCCAACGTCAAGCTGGCCAACTTCAACCTCGGGTCGAAGATGAGCGCCATCGCCATGCTCGCCGGAATCCGCACCAGTTCCGACACCACCATCCAGTCCATGAGCTCCCGCCTGCGCGTTGCACCGGAAGGCATTCGCGCCGACGCGCTCTCCATCGTCGTTCCCGAGCTCGGCACCATTACCGGCGCGGGCACCATGTCGGCGGCCAACGCGCTCAACTTCAAGATGGCAGCCAAGCTCAGCAGCAACGCCAGCCTGGTGGGCGGCCTGCAAAAGATCGCCGGACTCGGCGCGGCCAACAAGGCGATTCCGTTCCTCATCCAGGGCACCACGCAGAATCCCGTGTTCCTGCCCGACGTCGGCGGATTCATCGGCAACACCGTCACCGCGCCTGCACAGGGCGTGGAACAAGGCATCGGGGGAATTCTGGGAATTTTTCAGAAAAAAAAGAAGCAATAACCATCAACCGCAAAGGACGCAAAGGGTCGCAAAGTATTTCTTCTGTTTTCCTTGGCGTTCCTCTGCGTCCCTTGCGGTTAGCTTTTTCTTTCTCACCCGTTCGCTAAACGCAGCATCGAAACAGCCATGGACGGCTGCGAAAAATCCCTCCGCCACTGGCTCGCCTGGCTGCTCTCGGGCGGCGGCGCCCATGCCTCGTTCGACGATGCCGTCCGCGGACTTGGCGCCAAACTGCGCGGCGTCAAGCCGCCCCACCTGCCGCACACCGCGTGGCAACTGCTGGAACACATGCGCCTGGCGCAGTGGGACATCCTCGACTTCAGCCGCAACCCGAAATACCAATCCATGGCCTGGCCCGAAGGCTACTGGCCGAAAACGGAAGCGCCGCCGGCGGGTGGGTGGGAGAAAAGCGTCCGCCGGTTTCGTGCCGATCTCGCCGCCATGCGCAAGCTGGTGACGAACCCCAAGACCGACCTGCACGAGCCCATCCCGTGGGGCGACGGCCAGACCATCCTTCGTGAAGCCCTGCTGGTCGCCGACCACAACTCCTATCACCTTGGGCAGTTGGTTCTGGTGCGCAAGGCGCTGGGGGCGTGGAAGGCTTGAATGTGGGAATCTTCTTGCATCACGGCCCGCCTGCTGCTATGCTAACTAACCAGTTAGTTAAATAGAGGCTCAGCCATGGCGAGCAGGGCGAAAACGCTGGGCACCCGCGCGCAGCCGGAGCAGACCCGCGCCGCCATCCTCAATGCGGCGATCACCGAGTTTGCCCGTGAGGGCGCGGCGGGAGCGCGAACCGACGCCATCGCACGCGCCGCCAAGGTCAACAAGGCGCTGCTCTATTACTACTTCAACGACAAAGAGACGCTTTACGGCGCGGCGCTGGACGCGGTGTTTGAGGGGCTGACGCAGCGGGTCCTGGAAGTGCTGGCGCGCGATCTGCCGCCGCGGGAAAAGATCCGCGAGTTCGTGGGCGCGCATTTCGATTTCATCGCCAGCCACCCGGCGTACCCGCGCATGGTACAGCGGGAGATGATGCGGACGGGGCGCAAGGGATCGCCGCACATCAAGCGCATCGTGGAGCGCTACCTGCGGCCGACGTTCGCGCGCGTGCGCGAGGTGATGCTGGAAGGCATCGCGCGCGGGGAGGTCCGCGACGTGGATCCGGTGCAGGTGGTGCCGTCGCTGATTGCGCTCAACATTTTTTACTTCAGTTCGGTGCCGATGATGCGGCTGCTGATGCCCGGGATTGATCCGCTGTCGCCTGAGCGGGTGGCGCGACGGCGCGCGGCGGTGCTGGATTTCATTTCCGCCGCCATCTTCACCCGGCCTGAATCTCGCCCGGGGGGAAACCGATGAAACGCGGGCGCTTTTTTATTCTTCTGTTGATCATCCTCGCCGTTTCCATCGGCTACTACCTGGCGACCACGGAGCGCGACAAGGGCCTGGTGCTGATCGGAACGGTCGACGCCAACCAGGTGATCGTGAGCGCAAGAATTCAGGGGCGAATCGAGAAGCTGCTGGTGAATGAAGGCACGCCGGTCAAGGAAGGCGACCTGATCGCGGTGCTGGATTCCGCCGAACTGGAAGCGCAGAAGCGCGCCGCGGAGCACGTGATTGCCGGTCTGCGCTCCCAGGTGACGGGTACGAGCGCGACGGAGATGATGACGCGCGGCTCGACCTCCAGCGATGTTCTGAATGCGCGCGCGCGCCTGCAATCCGTGAAGAGCCAGCTGATCATGGCAGAGGCCAACCTGGAACAGGTGTCCGCCGATACCGAGCGAACCGTGTCGCTCGCCGATCAGGGCGTCGCGTCCAAGCAGGACCGCGACCGCGCGGTGGCGGCGCTGAAGTCGGCCAAGGCGAACGTGCAGTCACTGCGTGACCAGGTGCGGGCCGCCGAAGCCGACCTGGCCTCGACCGAGGCGCGCCTGCACAACACCCGCGCCGCGGAAAGCACCGTGGCTTCGACACGCGCGCAGATGCTGAGCGCCGAGGCGCAACTGGCTGAGGTGGACACGCGGCTGGGGTACACGCGGGTGACGGCGCCGATTACGGGCGTGGTTTCGCTGCGGGCCGCGCGCCAGGGCGAGGTGGTAAACCCGGGCGCAGCGATCGTCACCCTGGTTGACCTCACCGACACCTGGGTGCGCGCCGCGGTGCCGGAGACCTACGCCGACAAGATTGCGCTCGGCGACACGCTGCAGGTGCGCATGCCCAGCGGCGCGGAGATCCCCGGCAAAGTCATTTTCAAGAACACGGAAGGGGATTTTGCGACGCAGCGGGACGTCAGCCGGACCAAGCGCGACATCAAGACGGTGGCGCTGAAGCTGCGGATTGACAACCAGGGGATGAAGTACGCCACCGGCATGACCGCCGAAGTGCTGGTGCCGGCGTCGAAATTGAATGCCGCAAGGCAAACCGCCGCCACAGGACAGGGAAAATGACCAGCGAGCCGACCATGCGCGATGGAGCGCACGCGCCTTCGAACGCGGACGCGCCGCCGGCGATCGCGGTGGAACACATCACCAAGAAGTACGGCGAGTTCACGGCGGTGGACGAGGTGTCGTTTTCGGTGGCGGAGGGCGAGATCTTCGGGCTGCTGGGGCCAAACGGCGCGGGCAAGTCCACGCTGATCCGCATGATGACCACGCTCATCCCGATCACCGGCGGAAAGGCGTACATCGCCGGGCACGACGTGAGCCGGGAACCCGATGCGGCGCGGCGCACCATCGGCGTGATCCCGCAGGCGATGACCAGCGACCTGGACCTGACGGTGGAGGAAAACCTCAGCATTTACGCCAAGCTGTACGGCGTACCGCGCGAGGAGCGCAAGCGCGCCATCAACCGGATGCTGGAGGACGTGGAACTTACCAAGTGGCGCGGCGCGCAGACCAAGACGCTGTCGGGCGGCATGCGCCGGCGGCTGGAGGTGGCCCGCGGCCTGGTGCATAGCCCGAAGATCTTCTTTCTCGATGAACCGACCACCGGGCTGGACCCGGTGTCGCGAGTCGCGGTCTGGGAGATGCTGACCAAGATCAAGCACGAGCGGCGGCTGACCATGCTGATCACCACGCACTACATGGACGAAGCCGACCGGCTGTGCGACCGCATCGCCATCGTGGACCACGGAAAGCTGGTGGCGCTGGACACGCCGCTGAAGCTGAAAGCGAACGTGCATGCCGAGAACGTGATTGAAGCGCAGTTCGTCCACGCGCCGCCGGACTGGGAACGCACGCTGCAAGCGCTGCCCAAGGTCAACTCGGTCCAGTCCGAGGGAGCGGGCATGTACCGCATCCTGTCGGCGGGTGCGACCAGCGTGACTGCGCTGGTGGAGTGCGCGCTGTCCGCCGATGTCGAGATCAAGTCGTTGTCGGTGCAAAGCACCACGTTGGACGACGTGTTCGTTCACTACACCGGGCGGCAGTTGCGCGACGAGCAGGTGAAGGCCTACGCGTTCGTCATGCCGGAACGGCCGGGAGATCGCGCATGAACCGCATGTGGGCGATCGTGGAACGCGAACTGCGGAAGTTCCTGCGCTCGCCGGCGCTGATGCTGGTGTCGCTGGTGTTTCCGCTCATCCAGCTCATCGTGCTGGGCAACGCCTTCGGAGGCAAGATCCGCGACGCGCGCCTGGGCGTGGTGGACCAGGACGGGGGCGTGCAGGCGCTGCGGATCAAGGAAGCGTTCAACTCCGTGGCTGCCAACGTCCGCACCTTTGTGCCGGTTTATTACGAGAACGACCAGCAGGCGAAGCAGGACGTGAAGGACGGCAAAATTGATGGCGCGCTCATTATCCCGCCGCAGTATTCGCGCCGCCTCTATGCCCAGGAAGATCCGCGGATCGCGCTGGTGGTGGACAACAGCGACAACTTCATGAGCTCGTCGCTGGAGCAGAAGCTGACGGAATTGACGCAGGCGCTCAACACGCCCGACGTGCAGCCACGCGTGGTGCAGCAGGTGGCGCTCGATATCGTCGAGCTGTACCCGTATATCGAATACATGAAGTACCTGCTGCCGGGGTCGATCACGCTGGCGATGTTCGTGTCGGTGATGATCGGCGGGGGCATGCTCTACATTGACGACAAGGCGCGCGGCATCCATGAGGGGTACCTGGTAACCCCGATCACCAAGCTGGAACTGATCTTCGGGCTCAACACGGCCGGGGCGCTGAAGGCGATCGCGTCGGGGGTGGTGATCACCGTGGTGGGCTCGCTGATCTCGGGGGTGAGCAACACGTTTCACGCGCAGCAGGCGGTGCTGCTGGCGCTGCTGATCCTGGTGACCTCGCTCGCCTTCAACGCCATGATGTTCCTGTTCATGGTGCGCGTGGAGGACCCGCTGGTGCCGCGCGCCACCTTCGGCGTGCTCAACACGCTGCTGTTCTTTCCCAGCGGCGCCATCTACCCGATCAATGCCTTTCCCAAGTGGCTGCGGGCAGTCGCCACCGCCGACCCGTTTTCCTACGCGGTGCACGGCTTCAAAGCGCTGCTGCTGAAGGATGCGGGACTGGCGGCGATCTGGCACGACCTGCTTTTCCTCACCTTGTTTGCGGCCGTGATGCTCTCGATTGCAACGCCGCTGTTTAAGAGAACTCTGTAAGGCGTTAACATGCCACCCGTAGCTCTCAGCTCTCAGCTCTCAGCTTTCAGCTAATACGGCGTGGGGTGAGGAAGTACTGCTGTGGACAGGAGCAGACATGCAAAACTTCCGCAACCTGAAGGTCTGGGAAAAAGCACACAAACTCACACTCAGCGCCTATCAAGTCACCGCAACATTTCCAAAATATGAACTGTATGGCCTCTCCAGCCAACTTCGGAGGTCCTGTGCCTCGATCGCGGCAAATATTGCCGAAGGATGTGGCAGGCAAAGCGATCCTGAGATGAGCCGCTTTTTGTATATGGCGATGGGTTCGGCCTGCGAGGCGGAGTATCATCTTCTCCTCGCGCGCGATCTGACATTCCTGCCCACGAGTGAATACCAAACGCTGAATGCGCAAGTTGTTGAAGTAAAGAAAATGCTGGCGTCATTCGTGTCCAAGCTGAGAGCTGACAGCTGATAGCTGACAGCTTAGTGCTGCGCAGTGCTAATTGTTACAATCGAGGCGTGTCCACCACAGTCTTCACCGCTCCCCAATACGATCCGCGGCGCGAGCGGCGCAAGCGCGTCATCATGGCAGCGGTGGTGGCCGCGGCCATTGTCGTTGGCGTCTTCGCCTACCTGTACCGCAACTGGCCGGAGGAGCGCGTGGTCGGCCATTTCTTCACCGCGCTGGTCAACAAGGATTTCGAGACGGCGTACGGCATCTGGGAGCACGATCCCACCTGGAAGCAGCACCCGCAGAATTATCCCAACTACTCGTTCCGCGAGTTCTACAACGATTGGGGACCGGGCGGAGAGTGGGGCATCATCAAAAGCTTCCACATTGACGGCTCGGCCAATCCCAAGGAGGGAAGCGGCGTGGTGGTGGTGGTGACCATCAACGAACGCAAGGAGCCGGCGCGCATCTGGGTGGAAAAAAAGGATAAGACGCTGACGTTTTCGCCGTACTAGCTGTCAGCTATCAGCTCTCAGCTGTGAGCTTCCATCCACCCAAGTCTGTCGAAACTGAAACTGAAACTGAAACTGAAATTACTTCCCCGGCCCCGCGGCCATTTTCTTGACCATGGCAAGCACCAGCTTGCGGTCGCTGTCGTTGAGGCTGGAGGAATAGCGCCGGATCTGGGTCAGGAAGCGGATTTCGTCCTCGCTCAACTGGGGTAAGTTGCGGGCGCCGTTATCGTGCGGGCTATCGGCGAAAAACTGGGCCAGGGCAATTTCCATGGCGCCGGCGATCTTGGCCAGGGTGTCGAGCGACGGAATGGTGTGGCCATTCTCGACCCGCGAGAGATAGCAGCGCAGCAACCCGGTGCGCTTTTCGATGTCGCCTTGCGACATGCCCTTTTGGAGACGGAAACTGCGGATGGTTTCGCCGATATTCATGTTGGTCTGAACGATTCGGGGGTGCGTGCATAGTAACCAGAGTAGAACGGCGGCGCAAGCACATTTTTTGTCACCCGCGCGGCGAGTTTCGCAACTCCAGTCGGGGCGCTAAATTCCGCCATCGTAACCATTGGGCACTTAACGTTAGTGACACTCAACCCATGAGCATGCCACCGTTCACGCTGAGCACGTGGCCGGTGATATAGGAGGCCTCGTCGGAGGCGAGAAAGCGGACGGCGGCGGCGACATCCTGCGGCGTGCCGGCGCGGCCGAGCGGAATCATTTTCGTGACCGCTTCCTTCATCTCGGGGGCCAGCACCTCGGTCATTGCCGTCTCGATGAATCCGGGCGCAACCGCGTTCACCGTGATGTTCCGCGAGGCCACCTCGCGGGCCAGCGCCATGGTCAGGCCGATCAGCCCCGCCTTCGAGGCCGCGTAGTTCGCCTGCCCCGCCTGCCCGATCTGCCCGAAGATGCTGGTGATATTGATGATCCTTCCCCAGTGCTGGCGGAGCATGGAACTGAGCGCCTGCTGGCTGCAGAGATAGGCGCCGGTCAGGTTGGTAGCGATGACGGCGTCCCAATCGGCGCGCTTCATGCGCAAAGCGAGCTGGTCGCGGGTAATGCCGGCATTGTTGACCAGGATATCGAGCTTGCCCAGCTTGGCGATCGCAGCCTTGATGCCGGACTTGATCTCGTCTTCGACGGCAAGATCCATCTTGAAGGTCTCGGCGCGGCCGCCGGTAGCGCGGATCTGATCGGCGGTTTCCGCCAGCTTGTGCTCGTTGCGAGCCGCCAGCGCGACGGCAGCGCCGGCTTCGGCCAGCGCCAGGGCGCAGGCGCGTCCGATGCCCTGCGACGCGCCGGTCACCAGCGCTACACGCCCGTCAAGCCGGATGCCGCGGTACTCGGCGTTTGCTTCCGCCATCGCTTGCTCCTGAAAGCGGGGATTATAGCAAGAGGGTTTGCGGTTGTCGGTTTACGGTTGTCGGTAACCGAAGACCGATAACCGTCAACCGAAAACCTACCCCAGCCGGCTCGCTCGCATTTCTGTTTCCAGTTGGTCGGGCGGACCGGGCTCCGGCTCGACGTGGCGGAACAGGTAACGCAGCAGGGGCGGGGCCAGCACGGTGGTCACGCCCGCCATGAAGATCACCACCGCGTACCCCTGCTGCGAGACGACGTTCATCTGCAGCCCGATGAGCGCGACGATGAGCGCGACTTCGCCGCGGGGCATCATGCCGACGCCGACCTTGAGCGCGGCGGAAACGCCTTCGCCGAGCATCGGCAGGCCGCAGCCCAGCACCTTGGAAACGATGGCCAGCAGCGAAATGACAACGGCGGTTGCCCACACCGGGCCGGTGAACAGGTGAATGTCGAGCCGCGCTCCCATGACAAAAAAGAAAAACGGCGCCAGGAATTCGTTGATGGCGTGCACGCGGGGCTGGAGGTTCCACTCGGGTGAGTAGTCGGCGAACATCAGGCCGGCGAAAAAGGCGCCGATGATCGCCGCCATGCCAATCCTGGTCGCCAGCGCCGAAAGGCCGAGGCAGATGGCCAGCGCCAGGATCAGCGGCGCGTTCGGGGTCGACATGCGTTGCAGGCCGGTCCGCATTCTGCCGACCACGCGCGGGCCGATGAAGATCATGAAGATGGCGAAGGCCAAGGCTTCGACGATGAGGACGGCCATGTGGATCCAGCGGATGCTGCCGCCGGTGGCCAGCCCGGCGACGACGGTCAGCACGATCATGCCGAGGATGTCGTCGAAGACAGCCGCGCCCAGGATGACGCGGGCCACGCGCGTGTGCAAAGCGTGAAGGTCGCTGAGCACACGCGCGGTGATGCCGACGCTGGTGGCCACCATGGCGGCGGCGACGAACACCGACTCGCGTACCGGTTCGCCGCGCAGGTGCAGGTAGCCAAAACCCAGCAGGAACGGGAACGCGACGCCGGCGATGGCGACACGGATGGATTGCCGGCCGACGCGGATCAAGTCTTGCGGCCGAGTCTCCAGGCCGACCGTGAACAGCAGAAAGATGGCGCCGATCTCGGCGATCGAACCGACCGTGTCGGACGGTGCAATCAGCCCGGCAGCGTGCGGGCCGAGAATGACGCCGGCGAGAAGCTCCCCCAGCACCGCCGGCAAAGACAATCGCTCGAAGATCTCGGCGAACACTTTCGCCCAGACAAAAATGGCGAACAATTCGAGCAGGAACGTGTCTGCGTGCTGGGGCATCTTGCGACTTCCAACCAATTAGTTCTGTCTAACGTAACCGCGCGCCGCTGGCTACAAAAATCGAGAGGAGCTGCTGGATTTCGAGCTGCCCGCGGCCCTCGATTTCCGCGGCGCGGCCATCAATCTAGGGCATTTTCGTTCGCCGGCATCAGAACTGATTTCAAAAATGCATTTTCGCCTCAGGAAAAATGTCCCTCAGGGGCTAAAGCCCACTGTTTTTGCGGCCTCGAGCGGCACGGCTCCCTCGACAAGCTCGGGACAGGTTCCGCCGTGCCCTACCCAAGGACCGATTCTTCCAGCCAGTTCGCGTGCCAACGAACCTTTCCACAAAACAACAAGTCGCCGCCCAGGGCGCATCCTAGTGTTTTCAGTGCAGCGGCGTCCGCGCGTAACATCCCCGCGGAGGAGGAACCCCGATGGCGACCGCGCAGTCACCGTCCCTGGTGGACCGTTGGGCGCGTGCGCCCTTCTATTTCAACTCCGAGGCGCACCTGCTGCGCATCGGGCGCGAACGGGCCGCCAATTTGACGGAGCTGCTGGAAGGGCTGCGCGCGTGCCCCAACGATTCCATCTTCGAGCACACCTTCCAGACCCTGCAGGAGCACCATTTTATCCGCGAAGGTTTTTCCAATGACTTTGCCCACTGGGCCTTTGCCGCCTGCAACGAAGTCGGACTCGCGGAAAGGCTGGCCGCCATCGACGTGCGCGAGTTCACCAGCATTCCCGACCTGCGGAACCGGCTGGTGGCGATCGTGGAGGAATACCTGAGGCGCAACCCGCGCGCCCGCGACCGCGCCGCACTGGAGCCGTTCTATTTCTGCGCGTCCGACACGGTGGTCATTCCCACGCCATTCGTCGCGCGCAATTTGGCGGAGTTCATCGAGTCGCTGAAAAAGGTCAGCATCCACAGCATCCACCACCATTTCATCGAGGCCCGCCTGCGGATCAAGCTGAACTCGAACGATTTTTCGGTGTGGCTGGAAGAGGAGATGGACCTTGGCCCGCTCGCCGACCGGCTGAACCGGATCGACATTTATACTTCCACCCTGCACGGCGTACGCGACCAAATCCTGCGTATCCTGGAACGCGCCGCGTCACCGGCCCCGGCGCACTGAGGAGAGACGGAATCCATGGACGAGCGGAAGAAGGCCAAGCGGGCGACGCTGCCCGGCCGGGACGCCAAGGACGACGGCAAGGGCAGCATCGCCGCGCCTCCGCCGGAGGTCCCGGCAAAAGAACGCCGCCAGCACTCGCGAATTTCGGAAACGCCGCCGGCGCCGCCGCCTCCGCCTCGGCTGGATGATTACGAGCCCATCATCGGCCGTCCCGAGCTCGATGAGCTGCACTTCCTTGCCCGCCAGCTTCGCGGGAAGACGGTCAAGATGGTGAACTCGACTGCGGTCGGCGGCGGCGTGGCGGAAATCCTGAACCGCCTGGTCCCGCTGATGAACGAGCTGGAAGTGCACACCAAGTGGGAGGTCATCACCGGTGGCAACGATTTCTTCGAGGTCACCAAGGGCTTCCACAACGCCTTGCATGGCGGCGACTACAACCTGACGCCGCAGGGCAAAGATATCTTCATGCTGTACAACGAGCAGAATCGCGAGCGCATGGAGTTCGGCGAAGACCTGTTCGTCATCCACGATCCGCAGCCGGTGGGGCTGATCCGCTCGCGGGCGAGCAACCGCGGCCGCTGGATCTGGCGGTGCCACATTGACGTCAGCAACCCGCACCCCGAGGTGTGGGGCTTCCTGCGCCCGCTGGTCGAGCAGTATGACGCCGCCATTTTTTCCTCGCCGGCGTTCTCGCGCCAACTGTCCATCCCGCAATACCTGTTGTATCCCGCCATTGATCCGCTGTCGGAAAAGAACAAGGAACTCCCCGAAGAATTCATCGCCAAAGTGTGCGACGACTTTGGGATTGACCGCACCCGTCCCATCGTCACCCAGATTTCCCGCTTCGATCGCCTGAAGGACCCGGTGGGCGTGATCCAGGCCTACAAGCTGGCGAAGAAATATGTGGATTGCCAATTGGTGCTGGCCGGCGGCGGCGCCACCGACGATCCCGAGGGCGCGGCCGTGCTGCAGGAAGTGATGGACGAGGCGGGCGAAGATCCCGATGTCATCATTCTCAACCTGCCGCCGTGGTCGGCGCTGGAGATCAATGCCCTGCAACGCGCCGCGACCATCGTGGTGCAGAAGTCCATCAAGGAAGGCTTCGGACTTACGGTCACCGAGGCGCTGTGGAAGAACAAGCCGGTGATCGCCGGGGCGGTGGGCGGCATTCCGACGCAGATCATTCACAAGCTCACGGGCGTGCTGGTGCACTCGGTGGAGGGCTGCGCCTACCAGATCCGCTACCTGCTCACGCACCCGGAATTCGCGGCGCAACTGGGCCGCAACGGGCGGGAGCACGCCAAGGAAAATTTCCTGATGACCAGCAACGTGAAGCGCTACCTGCTGCTGTTCCAGATCATGCTGGGCATGGCGCGGCCGGAGAAGGAGACGATCCAGGAGTAATCCGCCGGTTCGTCCAGCAAGCGGGTGGAGTGGCCGATCGCGTGCAACGTGGCCACGTCTGTTCCTAACCACCGAGACACCGAGGCCACCGAGGATCACCGAGACTCTGGCAGACTCGGTGTGTCTCGGTGCACTCGGTGTCTCGGTGGTGAACCAGGGATCAAAGGATGACGCGTTCGTCCCCCACCCTTCGCGTCACGCGCTCGCGGTCCAGGTACTCCAGCAGCGGGATGGCGTACTTGCGCGAAACACCCGTCAGGTCCTTGAATTTGGCAACGTCGATCTTTGGCGAGCGCGCTTTCTCCCCGGCCATCAGCTTGCGCAACTGATCGAGGGCATCGCGGTGGAATACCAGCTCGTCGGATAACTTCACCAGCACGCGATCGCGCAGCAGCAGGGTGACGATTTTCTGCGCGCGTACCCGGTCCACCTTCACGCCCGCGAGCACGTCCTTGAGCGCCGGTACTTTCAGCCCGGCGCCGGCGAAGGCGTTTTCGATGATCTTCTTCGATTCTGCTTCCTCGTCTTTCATCACCACGCCGCGGCCGGCGGCGCGCACGATCTCCGCCGAGGTTTCCAGTTTCTTGTCCCGGACCAGCGAATCCAGGACAGCGTTGAATACGGTTTCCTCCAGGCCGAGCTTTTCCGCCAGTTCGCCCTTGGCGATGCCCGCCACCAGCGGATTGGCGGAATGAAATGCGTTCACCGCCGCCACCGCCTCGTCGCGGGACTGCTGAAATGCAGCGGCGGAGATCAGCACGTCGGCGATCCTTAGCACGGCCGTTGTCGCAGCCGTTGCTCCGGGCGCAAGCGAGGCGGCAATTTCATCCACGCGCCGGGGCGGCCACCAACCGGTTTCGGCGAGCGCCGCGAACAATCTCAACCCGCGCTTGCCGCGCCGCGCTACTCTCGCCGCCAGCACTTCCGGCGGCGTGCCGCGCGAAACGGTCTCCAGGAATCGGATGGTCTGGTCGGCGGACACGCCTTTCACCGGCGGCGCAGCGTCAATCACAGCACCGCCGCCGATAGTCACCACCGGCGAAAACTGGCGGATGATGAAGCGGTCCCCGGGCAGCACCAGCAGGGGATGGCGGAAGCGCAACTGCGCGAATCCCAACTGCCCCGGCGGCAGCGGCTTGCCGCCAAAGACCGCGACTTCAGCGATGGTTTCGCTGGTGTGCACGTGCAGGTGAACGCGCGCGCGGTCGCGCAGCGGCTTGGCCGAGGGCAGCAAGGAGAGCTGCACGTTGGCGCGCAACGTGGTGTGAAACACCCCGGGATGCATCAGCGTCATGCCGCGCGCCAGGTCCTCGGTGGCGGCGCCGGCAAGGTTGAGCGCAGTCCGCTGTCCGGCGATGGCCTGCTCCGCCGCCGCACCGTGCACCTGCACGCCGCGCACGCGCACCCGCCGTCCGCCGGGGAAGACCTCCAGTTCGGCATCCTTCCTGATCGTGCCCGACAGCAGCGTGCCGGTTACGACCGTGCCGAATCCCTTCATGGTGAAGACGCGGTCAATGGGCAGCCGCGGCACCGAAGTCGAATCCTTGGCTGGCGCTTCGCCCGCCACCCGCACCAGCGCCCGCTTCAGGTCCTCCAGGCCGGCGCCGGTTTTTGAGCTGACGGCAATGATCGGAATGCGAGCGGGGTCGAGAAACGAAGTGCTCAAGTATTCTTCCAACTCGAGTTTGACCACGCCGAGCGAGTCGCTGTCCACCAGGTCGGACTTGGTGAGCACGGTGATGCCGCGCGGGATGGCGAGCAGGCGGCAGATGTCGAAGTGCTCGCGCGTCTGTGGCTTGATGCCTTCGTCGGCCGCGACCACCAGCAGCACCAGGTCAATGCCGCCCACTCCGGCCAGCATGTTGCGCACGAAACGCTCGTGGCCCGGCACATCCACAAAGCCGAGGCGCAGTGTCTCGCCGCGCTCGCCGGGCAGGTCAAGGTGCGCGAAGCCGATGTCAATGGTGATGCCGCGGCGCTTTTCTTCCTCCAGGCGGTCGGCGTCAATCCCGGTGAGCGCTTTGACCAGCGCAGTCTTGCCGTGATCGATGTGTCCGGCGGTCCCGACGATGACAGACTTCATCGCAGGGAAGTTTATCGCAATGCGGCAACCGGGGTTGATCATGCGACAATGGTTACGAGCTCCCCCGATGCCGACTGCCAGCCCGATTACTCCCGAAGTGGTCCGCGAACACAACCTCACGCCCGAGGAATACCAGAAGATCGAAAAGCTGCTGGGCCGCGCGCCCACCCTGACCGAGCTGGGCATCTTCAGCGTGATGTGGAGCGAGCACTGCTCCTACAAATCCTCGCGCGTGCACCTGAAGCGCCTGCCGACGCGCAGCCGCCGCGTGGTGCAGGGGCCGGGGGAGAACGCCGGCATCATCGACATCGGCGACGGCTGGGCCTGCGCCTTCAAGATCGAGTCGCACAATCATCCTTCGTTCATCGAGCCCTTCCAGGGAGCGGCCACCGGCGTCGGCGGCATCCTGCGCGACATCTTCACCATGGGCGCGCGCCCGGTGGCGGTGATGGACTCGCTGCGCTTCGGTCCCATCCGTCCCGGCAAAGACGAGCGGGACGTCAAGATCATCCACCGCAATCATTCCATCCTGGAAGGCGTGGTCAGCGGCATTGCCGGCTACGGCAATTGTTTCGGCGTGCCCAACCTGGGCGGCGAAACCAAGTTCGAGAACTGCTACTCGCAGAATCCGCTGGTCAACGCCTTCGCGCTCGGCCTAGTCCGCCGCGACAAGATTTTCTACGCGCGCGCCTCCGGCGAGGGGAATCCCGTCATCTACGTCGGCTCCAAAACCGGGCGCGACGGCATTCACGGCTGCACCATGGCGAGCGAGGAGTTCAGCGAAACCAGCGAGCAGAAGCGTCCCAACGTGCAGGTGGGCGATCCGTTCCTGGAAAAGTTGCTGCTCGAGGCCTGCGTGGAAGCCATGGAAACCGGCGCGGTGGTCGGCATCCAGGACATGGGCGCCGCCGGGCTGACGTGCTCAACCTGCGAGATGGGCGCGCGCGGCCACGTCGGCCTGGAGATCGAACTCGACCTCGTGCCGCAGCGCGAGACCGGCATGACGCCGTACGAAATCATGCTCAGCGAATCGCAGGAACGCATGCTGCTGGTCGCCGAACAAGGCCGTGAAGAAGAGGTTTTCGCCGTGTTCCGCAAGTGGGGACTCGATGCCTCCACCGTTGGCCGCGTCACCAACGACGGGAAGATGCGCGTGCTGCACCACGGACAGGTGGTCGCCGAAATTCCCAACGACGCGCTCACCGACGAGGCGCCGGTGTACAAGCGTCCGCTGGCGCGCTGGGATGCGCCCGTTCCGCGGGAAAAGCCGGAGCAGGTTCAGCTTGGCGCCGAAGACGATCTCACGCCGAACTTCGAGCGCCTGCTGGCCTCGCCGAATATCTGCTCCAAGCGCTGGATTACCGAGCAGTACGAAAGTTACGTTCAGCTTGTGAGCACGCAGCGCCCCGGCGGCGATGCCGGCGTGCTGCGCGTCAAGGGCACCGAGCGCGGTCTGGCCATGGCGCTTGACGGCAATGGGCGCTGGTGCTGGCTCGATCCCCGTCTCGGCGCCATGCACGCGGTGGCGGAAGCGGCGCGCAACGTCGCCTGCGCCGGCGCGCGTCCCATCGGCGCCACCAATTGCCTGAACTTCGGCAATCCCGAGAAGCCGCACATCATGTGGCAGTTCTCGCAAGTGGTGGACGGCATGACCAAGGCGTGCGAGGAACTGGAAACGCCCATCACCGGCGGCAACGTCAGCTTCTACAACGAGACCTTGGGCGAAGGCATTTATCCCACGCCGGTGGTCGGCATCGTCGGCCTGATTGAACACGTGGACCGCGCCATGACCCACGACTTCCGCGAAGCAGGCCGCGCCATCGTGCTGCTGCGCGGCTCCGAACCCGGCGATGCCGTAGACGCGGAAATCGAATTCGGTTCCTCCGAGTACGCCAGGGAAATTTTCGGCGAGGTCTGGGGCTTCCCGCCGGCGCTCGAACTGGAGAGGGAGAAAGCGCTGCAGGACTGCATCATTGACCTCGTCGGCCTCGGGCTGATTGACAGCGCGCACGACTGCTCCACCGGCGGGCTGGCGGTCGCGGTGGCCGAATCCTGCTTCCCGCGCCAGACCGGCGCGCGCCTCGATCTGAAACGGGAGGACCTGGGCGGCGACGGCCTGCTTCCCGAGTACCTGCTGTTCGGCGAAGACGCGAGCCGGATCGTGATCTCCTGCGTCCGCGAAAACGTCCCGAGAATCCAAGAAATAGCGGTAAAATACAGCGTGGCCGCGCTCCCCATCGGCGTCACGCAATCCGAAAAACTGGAATTTCTTGTGGACGGTCAGGTGGTAGTGTCGGCGCCGGTGTCCGAACTGAGAGATTCATGGGAGCACGCCCTGGAACGCGCGCTGCACACCGAAACTGAAGAGCGCTTGGCACAGGAAATTTTGCAGAAAAGCTGATGACGCATGAAGATTCGCGACGTCATCAAGCTCGTTGAGGACGATGGGTGGTACCTTGTGGCAACCAAAGGAAGCCATCGGCAATATAAGCATGCGGTGAAGAAGGGGCGCGTTACGATTGCCGGCCATCCATCGAAGGACTTGGACCCGAAGACATTCAGGTCGATTCTGAGACAGGCGGGTTTGCGATGAAATACGCGGTTCTATACGAAAAGACCGCCACTGGATACAGCGCCCACGTGCCTGATCTTCCTGGCTGCGTCGCTGCTGGCGACACGCTCGAGGAAACCGAACAACTCATGCGCGAGGCCATCGAAATGCATCTGGAAGGCATGCGCGAAGACGGCGATCCCATTCCCGAGCCAAGTACGATTGCAAACTACATAACCGTTTTAGCTGGTGACTGAGAATTGACTCTGTAACCCCAAATGCCGGTTCTCGATAAATTCCGCGAAGAGTGTGGCGTGGTCGCCATCTACGGCCATCCCGAGGCCTCGACCCTCGCCTACCTCGGCCTGCACGCCTTGCAGCACCGCGGGCAGGAATCCGCCGGCATCGCCGCTTCGAACGGCTCCAACATCCGCGTGCACAAATCCATGGGCCTGGTCGGCGACATCTTCACCGCGACCGTGCTGGCCGGGCTTCCCGGCGCGCTCGCCATCGGCCACACGCGCTATTCCACCACCGGCGACTCCGCCCTGCTGAACGCGCAGCCCATTCGCGTGGACTGCAACAAGGGCATGATCGCGGTGGCGCACAACGGCAACCTGGTGAACGCCGGCGAGATTCGTTCGCGGCTCGAGGCCGAGGGCTCGATTTTCCAGACCACCAGCGATACCGAGGTCATCGTCCACCTGATCGCGCACTCGCGCGAGCAGGCGCTGCCCGACGCCATCGCCGACGCGCTCCGCCGCATTGACGGCGCATTCTCGCTGGTAGTCATCACCCGCGACCGCATCTACGCCGCCCGCGACCCGCGCGGCTTCCGCCCGCTCTCGCTCGGCCGCATTCCCGCCGCCGGCACGCGCGTCAACGACGCCTTTGCCCTGGCTTCCGAGAGCACCGCCTTCGATTTGCTGGGCGCCATCTTCGAGCGCGACATCAAGCCGGGTGAACTTGTGGTGATCGGTCCGGAAGGCCTGCAATCGCGCTTCTACGCTCCGGCGGCGCCGCAGTCGGCGTGCATTTTCGAGCATGTGTACTTTTCGCGCCCCGACAGCTTCGTCTTCGGCCGCTCGGTCAACGACAGCCGCGAAGCCCTCGGCCGCCAACTGGCGCGCGAGGCGCCGGTGGACGCCGACATCATCGTGGCCGTGCCCGACTCCGGCGTGCCCGCCGCCATCGGCTACGCCGGCGAAAGCGGGCTGCCGTTCCGCGTCGGGCTGATCCGCAGTCACTACGTCGGCCGCACCTTCATCGAACCCGAGCAGCGCGTGCGCGACTTCGGCGTCAAGCTCAAACTCAACCCGGTGCGCAGCGTGCTCGACGGCAAGCGCGTCATCCTGATTGACGACTCCATCGTCCGCGGCACTACCAGCCGCAAGATCGTGCGCATGATCCGCAACGCCGGCGCCCGCGAAGTCCACATGCGGATTTCCTGCCCGCCCACCATTTCGCCCTGCTACTACGGCGTGGACACGCCCTCCAAGCGCCAGTTGATCGCCGCCAACAAGAGCGTCGAGGAAATCCGCCAGTTCATCGGCGCCGACTCGCTCGCCTACGTTTCACTGGAGGGATTGAAGAAGGCTTGCGGCGAAGGCGACCAGACCACCTACTGCACCGCCTGCTACACCGGCGAGTACCCCACCGACTTCGTTGCGGTTGACGACATCCGGCCGGCGTTGTTTGAGAACGAAAACGTCAACGCCGATTAGGCTTCAGTCGCCAGTCTTCAGTCTTCAGGCGCACGCTGCAGGTGTTCCTGTTTACCGAAAACCGAAAACCGATAACCGGCAACCGAAAACGCGGCACCAGCCGCAGGCCACTGCCCACACTTTTGTAACGCCCTGACTCCTGGCACATCGAATCCCCAGGGAAGGTAAAATAACCATCGATGTCCGGAACGCCTCTTCCGATCGCGGCTTTTGTGGCCGGTCTACTCTCGTTCCTGTCGCCGTGCGTGTTGCCGCTGGTGCCGGGATACGTGTCGCTGATCTCGGGTACCAGTGTGGACAGCGTGGCGCACGAGCGCCGCGCGCTGCGCACCGTCATGCTGAACTCCATCACGTTCATCCTGGGCTTCAGCCTCGTCTTCATCCTGCTGGGCGCCGGCGCCACGGCGCTGGGCCAGGTGGTCGGCCGCTTCCGCCGCGACCTGACATTCGTCGCCGGCATTGTGATCATCGTTTTCGGCCTTCACCTGACCGGGCTGCTGAAGATCAAAGCGCTGTATGCCGACAAGCGCCTGCACGACGTCAAGGGCGGCAGCTCCGCGCTCGGCGCCTTCTTCGTGGGATTCGCCTTCGCCTTCGGGTGGACCCCGTGCATCGGCCCCATCCTTGCCGGAATTCTCACCCTCGCCGCCGCGGAAGAAACCGTGACCAAGGGCATGCTTTTGCTGGCCGTCTATTCCGCCGGGCTGGCCGTCCCGTTCCTGCTGACCTCGCTCGGGGTGGACCGGTTCCTGTCGTTCTACGTTCGCTTCCGCCGTCACCTGCATGCGGTGGAGGTGGCCAGCGGGGTGCTGCTGATCGCCATCGGCGCGCTGGTGCTGACCGGGCGCTTCACCGTGCTTTCGGGCTATTTGTCATTTCTCAACCGCTTTGCGCTGTAACGAGGGAGAACTGTGAAACGTGACGCCACCGTGATCGCCGTCGTTGTCCTGGTGATCGCCGGCATGCTGATTGCGGGCAAGCGCCTGACCAAGCCGCCCACCCCGGGCGCCTCCATCTCCGGCAGCAATGCCGCCCTGAAAGGCAAACCCGCGCCCGACTTTCAGTTGACCGACCTCGACGGCAACCACGTCCGGCTCGCCGACCTGCGCGGCAAAGCCGTGCTGCTGAATTTCTGGGCCACCTGGTGCCCGCCGTGCAAGATCGAGATGCCGTGGTTCGTGGATCTCCAGAAGCAGTACGGGCCACAGGGGTTGCAGATCGTCGGCGTCGCCATGGATGATGGCAACGCCCACGACGCGGTCGCCAAGTTCGCCAAGGAAATGGGATTGAACTACCCCGTGTTGCTCGGAGACGACAAGGTCGCCGACCAATACGGCGGCGTGGATGCGCTGCCCACCACGTTTTATATCGGACGCGACGGCAAGATCGTCACCCGCGTTTTCGGCCTGGTAAGCCACAGAGAGATTGAAGACAACGTACGCGCCGCGCTCAAGCAGGGCCCGGCGGTCGCCCAGAATTCCACGCCCGCCGCGGGAGCGGCCCGCTGATGAGGTCGCGCGATTTCCACTTCGTCCTCGCCCTTCTGCTCGGTGCGGCTTCGATGTTCGCGCAGGATCAGGTCCTCGGCTCCTCCAAGCCCGGCGCCACGCAGCGCGTCGCCTTTGCGCCGGTCGCACCCGTAAAAATTGCCGCGGGAAAGTCCACCACGGTTGAGCTCCCATTCCGCGTGACCCGCGGCTATCACATCAATTCCAACAAGCCTACCTCCGAGCTGCTTGTCCCGACGGTGCTCAGCGTCAAGCCGCCCACCGACATCGCGGTCGCCAAGCTGACCTATCCCGCCGGCGAAGACCGCTCGTTTCCGTTTGCGCCCGGTGACAAACTGAACGTGTACACCGGCGACTTCACCGTGACCGGGCTGGTGCGGGCCGCGCGCACGATGCCGCCGGGAACCTACCGCGTGAGGGGGACCCTCAAGTACCAGGCTTGCGATGACCGCGCCTGCTACCCGCCGGGCCAGCTACCGGTCGCGTTTGACGTGAGGATTACGAAAGCGGCCAGTACCAGCAGTCATCGCCGCAATCCGGCGCAAAGCCCGCACGTGCACCAGTGACACGGTGACCAATGCCATAAAGCCATGAAGACTCTTGGCATTATCGGCGGCCTTGGGCCCGAGTCCACGATTGAGTATTACCGCTTCCTGTTGGCAGCCTACCGTGAGCGCCGGCCCGACGGCAGTTCTCCCTCCATCATCATCAACAGCCTTGACGTGCAGCGCGGGATCGCGCTCCTCAATGCCAACCAACTCGACGAGCTTGAGGACTATCTTGTGGCCGCAGTAGAAAGCCTGGCGCGAGCCGGCGCCGACTTCGCGCTGATCGCCGCCAACACCCCGCACATCGTTTTCGACCCGGTACAGCGCCGTTCGCCCATCCCGCTGATCAGCATTGTCGAAGCCGCGTGCGAAGCGGCGCAGCGCTTGCGGCTGAGCAGGCTCGCTCTTCTGGGTACCGGTTTCACCATGAAGGGGCGCTTCTTCCCCGACGTTTTCGCGCGCGCGGGCATTGAACTCGTCGTTCCCAGCAAAGAAGAGCAGGCCTTCATTCACGACAAGTACATCAACGAGTTGCTGGAGAACATTTTTCTTCCGGCGACGCGCGACGGATTACTGGCCATTGTGGAGAAGATGAAACAGCGGGATCGCATCCAGGGAGTCATTCTCGCCGGCACCGAGCTGCCGCTGATCCTGCGCGAGGTCGCCGACCGCGTCGGCATTCCATTCCTGGACACGACCCGAATACACGTGGATCGTGCGATAGCAGAATTGCTCGCCTGAAGCCTGCAGCCTGAAGCCCGGAGCCTGCAGCCTATTGCGTTTCGATCTGCATCGTCTCCCCGATGCTCAGCGACTTGGGCGCGCCCGCCATCTCCGGCCCGGAATAGGTCGCGGTAATGCGGAAGCTCGTCGCGCTGACGTCGGCCGAATAGCTGTATGGCCCACGGCGATCCTGCGGCAACACCGTCCCTTTGGCGCGCAATTCATCCAGAGACAGGTACTTTCCTTCCAGCGCGAACTGCTGTTTTTCCGCGCTGGCAAACGCCAGCAGGTCATTGCGCACGCCGGTCACGTCAATGGCAGCTCTCGGGCTTGCCGCTCCCGCAGCCGACGACGCCGTTTGCGCCGATTTGGTGTACAGGTAAAACCCAATCGCCATGGCGATGAGCAATCCAATCAGTCCGAGAACGCGCGTCATAGCATCTCCTGCGAGCTAAGAGCTAAGGAAACTCTGATCAAGCACTGCTTTTAGGTCAGCGATTGATCGCGTGTACATTTTTTCCGATCAGCAGAGTCGATTTCGAGTTCCGATCGGGTGGTGTGCTCGCCGGGGCAGCGGCCCCGACGAGCTTTGTTTT